>DAORIL010000945.1:0-2211 GCA_035438525.1 Pyrinomonadaceae bacterium | reverse complement strand
GTAAAATTTGATTTTACCCGCCTTGATGAATTACGAACAACAGTTCGTTTTAATGCTGAAAACCAAGATAAATATGGTTCGTGCAGAATTGCGTATGTCGTTAAATCCAAATGCGATTTTGGAATTGTGCGCCAGATCAAGGCACTGATGGAATGTTACACTGAAATCAAAGTGATGCCTTTCATGAAAGAATCAGAGGCAATCAATTGGCTGAAAAAAGAAAGACAGGTAAAAATAGAAAAAGCATCTGAACAAGCTCAATTAACAGCATAATATTTTGCTTTAACCACTAAAAGCTATAAGAAAACAGGCAATTTAGTGAAATTAATTGCAGCCAATATTTTTCTGCACTTTGGTAAACATTTTTCACTTTATAAATAAAGTAGTTATAATGCTTTGTAAATGTCTGCACTTAAATCTTACGAAAATATTTTAGTTTCCTCGGTTGATTACAATTTCAGCCAAAATCAGCATGAAAATATTCCCTACCAACTTTATGCAGATTGGATTAAATTAGTCATTGAACTTGCCAAAACTATTCAACCAATCTTTAACATTCCGCCATTTCCCCGTTCATTTGAATTTGAAACTGAATCAATTCCTTCTGATGGTCCGTATTCGTCAAGCGAAAATTATTACATGCTTGATTTTGTTTATTGTAAATTAATTGGCGAAACAGACGGAATAATGATTAGTTTTGAAGATGGAAGACAAGGAGGCGGAAATCCTGTAAGTATCGAAACTTTGCGGTTTGAAACTCATTCTTCGGCGTTTTATCCAAATTATCTGGTCTCCTCGCACATTCTTAAAAGCGCGACGTCACCACTCGCCACCTTTTATATCTCACACGATGAAACGAAAAAGGCAGAAATAAAAAGTATTTTTGCCCAACATCAAGAAAATTGTTCATCAAACAAGACAAAATAAAAAGTTTTTTCCAAAACTCGCTAGATAATCGGAGGATAGAGAGGCGAAGGTTGAAAACGATGTCATAGAAATCAAGTTATTTATGAACGGAAGTATTTTTTGAATTAGAAAAAATAGATCCTTTCAAGTAAAAATATCTCCGGTTTTAAATTTTGTTAAAATTTTATTGACATTTTCTATTTCAAATTTCCATCCAAAATATCACGCACTTTTTGCCTTAACTTGTCCGGGGAAAATGGTTTTTCGATAAAATTAATTCCTTCGTTAAATATTCCTTGATTGACAATAGCATTATCAGTATATCCAGACATATAAAGAACTTTCAGTTCCGGGTTAATTTGCAATAGGCGGTTGGCAATTTCAGATCCATTCATTTCGGGTAAGATGACATCAGTTATTAATAATTGAATATTTTGCTTGTGTTTCTGATATAACAAAAATGCAGCGCTACCGTTTTCCGCCTCGAAAACTTCATAGCCGCAACTTTCCAGGATCTCGCAAGTAATTTTTCGCACCATTTTTTCATCTTCAACTAATAAAATAGTTTCTGTTCCATTCATGAGTAAGTTATTGGCTGTTGTGCTTTTGTGCGCTTGCGGAATTTCGTCAACTCGGGGCAAATAAACTTTGAAAGTTGTCCCTTTTCCCGGCTCACTGTAAACCCAAATACTTCCTCCTGACTGCCTGACGATTCCATAAACGGTTGATAGACCAAGTCCGGTTCCTCTCCCCACTTCCTTAGTGGTATAGAAAGGTTCAAAAATATGAGATTGAGTTTCGGCATCCATTCCAATTCCACTGTCCGAAACAGCTAACATAATGTAATAACCGGATTTAACTCCAATATGTTGACTGACATAATCTTCGTCAAGGTAGATATTTTTGGTTTCTATTAATAATTTACCGCCTTCGGGCATTGCATCACGGGCATTAACTACCAGATTTAAAATTGTCTGCTCAATTTGTCCGGGATCGGCTTTGACACTTCCCACTTGGGAATCAAGGATGGTTCGAAATTCGATATTTTCCCCGATCAAACGGCGAAGCATTTTTTCAATTTCAGAAATTATTAAATTCAGATCAAGAATTTTCGGTTGTAGGATCTGTTTCCGGCTAAAAATAAGCAATTGTCGAGTCAGGGAGGCAGCCCGCTCACCGGCTTTATTTATTTCTTCCACTTTACTTAATAATGGATCATTAGGACTTAATTGCATTGAAATTAAATGACAGTAACCATTGATAACGGTCAGCATATTATTGAAATCATGAGCTACACCGCCTGCT
>DAORIL010000944.1:0-2213 GCA_035438525.1 Pyrinomonadaceae bacterium | reverse complement strand
ATCAAACAACCTAAACCCGTTCCTAAAGCTACGGCAAACATTCCGCGAAAGGTTTTGTTTTCACCAAAAATTCGTTTTCCGCGAAAAGTATTTCGGTTGTCAATCGGTTTGACCAGAAACGAAAACCAGCCGAATTTGATACTAAAACCATGCGCTGTCAGCCCGATTAACAATGGCGAAAAAAGATAGCTGATTGCCCAAAATTCCTGCATCAACTTCCCAAGCTGAGCCAATAAGTTGGCGGTTTATCAAGGCTCAAACCTTCAAAAAAACAATGATCCATCCCGTGCAAATTTTCCGTGACAAGATTATGAATTTTGAAAAGCAGCTCGCTTGCCGTAAAAAATTCGCCGTTGTTAGCCGAAATTTCAACGACTTTTTCAACTTCATCATCGCCTTCCCAAAACTCGTAAACCATATTGATAGAGGGAGAACGAAGCACGATCTTGGCGGGATGCCAGTCGTCTTTTTCCTTAATATCGATCTGATATTGGCGAATTTTTTCGTTAAATTCTGTCTGACTTTCAAAGACCTGACCACCAAAACTCCAGTAAACATCTTTCATTATGCTTTTCGGAAATTCTTCACTAATCATCTTTATTTACTCGCCGCCTTGACCCAATCGTAGCCTTTTTCTTCGAGTTCCAATGCTAATTCTGCGCCGCCTTCTTTGACGATTTTGCCGCCTGCGAGAACGTGAACGAAATCAGGCACGATGTAATCCAACAATCTTTGATAATGAGTGACGAGAATAATTCCGTTTTCAGATGAACGAAGTTTGTTGACCCCTTCGGCAACAATGCGGAGAGCGTCAATGTCCAAACCTGAATCGGTTTCGTCCAAAATAGCAAGCTTTGGTTCAAGCACAGCCATTTGCAAAATCTCGTTGCGTTTCTTTTCCCCGCCCGAAAAACCTTCGTTGACCGAGCGTTTGAAAAATGATGAATCCATCTCAACGATTTTCGCTTTTTCTTTCAAATAATCGTTAAACTCAAGCGGATCAAGCTCTTCCAACCCGTGATGCTTCATTTTTTCGTTATAAGCAAGACGCAAAAACTGTGAATTTGAAACGCCCGGAACTTCGACCGGATATTGAAACGCGAGAAAAATTCCTTCGCGGGCACGTTCGTCCGGCTCTAATTCCAGCAAATTTTTGCCTTCGTAGAGAACTTCGCCGCTTAAAACTTCATAAGTCGGATGACCTGCCAAAACCTTTGACAAAGTTGATTTGCCCGAACCATTGGGTCCCATAATCGCATGAACTTCGCCTTTTTTGACGTTCAAATTCAAACCTTTTAAAATTTCTCTGCCTTCAATTCCGGCATGTAAATCTTTGATTTCTAACAACATTTTTATTAATTTCTCTCTCTATAATTAAACTTTTATCCAACTGGCGGATTTTGTAATCTGATTTAAAAATTCGCGATTTGCCACATATCGCTCAAAATATCCGCAAGTCGCACAAATGTATCGTTCACTCGGAATTATTTCGTTATTAACATATTTTCCTGCCCAAGTATCTTTTTCATTTTTCGGAAGCATAAAATTCTCGTCGTGAGAATTATTTGCATAAACCGTTTTAGAATTACATTTTGGACAAATTCCGTTTTTCATAACTCAGAATATTTTCTCTCACTATACTTGTGGAACAATCTTTTGATATTTTTCGGCAATTTGCGGCAACAGATTTTTATCGTTGGCGAAACATTCGGTGTATCCACAATTTGTGCAAAGATATTGACCAATATTTACAAATCTCGTCCAACTAAGCTGAACAGAAAGCTCAACCACCTTTTCCTTCACCAAATAAACCTCCTGCGCCTCGCATTTCGGACAAATTCCGTTTTTCATTGTCACATTATATCAATAGTTAAGCCCAAAATCTTGTCAGACCTTGGGCTTTTTGCATAAATCTTTATTTTTTTTTCAAGTTTCGCTCATTTTCTTCAAATTTTGAGCAATTTACACCGTCTTTGCCTTGGTTGGCGTAACATAAAGTTTAGCTAAATTTGGTGCATCCTCAAAAAATAAACCTTCCCCGACAGGCTGAATGGCTTTGATAACTAAATTTGCCCAGTCTTTATCAACCAGATTTTCAATCACCCAACCGATCAAATATTGCTGCGCCAGACAACCGCCTGCCGTTCCAATATTGCCGTGAGCGATAAAAGGTTTTTCAACCACATCAATGCCGAAGCTTTCCAAAGCGGTTT
>DAORIL010000943.1:0-2219 GCA_035438525.1 Pyrinomonadaceae bacterium | reverse complement strand
AGGCAACAATTTCGTCGAAGTTGCTGTCTGTCAATTCTATTGCTTTTCCCATTTTCGTATATTTTTGTTTCTCGAAATATGTCTCAATTTTAATGCTTGAAGCCGAATTGATCAAATTTCCGGCCAAAACAGGAAAAATTGTCAGGTAATTTTTTGGATAAGGGTGAGGCCGTCACGGATTGGCAGCATCAATACCCGGGCATCCTTCAAACCGGGTAAAAAGGCATTCAGTTCGGAAACCGCCCGTTCGTAAGGCTTTTGGTCCTCTGTGGTTTTAAACACATTTCCATTGGCCAATACATTGTCAATCAACACTATACCACCATGTCTCACGTGCGGCCAGCACGTATCAAAATACCGGCGGTTGTTGATTTTGTCGGCATCGATATAAATTAAATCCCAGGTTTCTTTCAGATCAGTAAGAGACGCCAACGCTACCCCCATTTTCAATTCAATCTGGTGAGAAAACGGACTGATCTCAAAATATTTACGAGCCAACCAGGCATTTTCCGAGCTTGATTCCAGGGTGATGAGCTTGCCTTCCGGCGACAATCCTTCAGCAAGGCACAAAGCCCCATAGCCGGTAAAGGTTCCGATTTCCAGAATTCGGTTTGGCCGCAAAAGGATGGAAATGAGGGATAAAAGACGACCCTGTGCAAAACCGGTAAGCATGTGCGCTGCCGGAATTTTGAGCCAGGTCTCCCGCTCTAATGCCCGCAAATAATCGGCTACCGGAGTAGAGGCAAATTTCAGGTAATGATCAAGTTGGGCTTCATTGGGGTCAAATCGCATGAAAATCAATTGATTGGAGCGTATGAGAAAATTGTAATACAAGAATCGCTCAAATTTTTCAAGCAAAATCTATGGTTCATAAAAAATAGAAGCAAAACGGTTGCGCAGTCACGGAAGGTTGAGTTTCCATTTCACTGATTGTCAAAACGGTAAAAAAACAATGTGAAATGTTATGAAAACCGGCCCTTAATCCGAAGCACGGTTAAACAATTTGAAAATTGATTTTTTCTGAACGCCCTTCCGGTTTTTGCTTTGCATCCGGCCATAACCATAAGGTCATAACGAAACCTTTTTCTTGCTAATTCCTTCGCTATCAAATCAATAAACCTATGCGTACATTTTCACCGGATGAAGAACCATTACTGATCGAAAACAAGAATCGTTTTGTGCTTTTCCCCATTCAGCACAACGACATCTGGAAAATGTATAAGAAGGCCGAGGCCAGTTTTTGGACTGCAGAGGAAATTGACTTATCAGCCGATCAGGGAGATTGGGAAAGGCTCAACGATGGCGAGCGGCATTTCATTTCACACGTGCTTGCATTTTTTGCTGCGTCAGACGGCATTGTAAACGAAAACCTTGGCGTGAACTTCTTCAATGAAGTACAACTCCCAGAAGCTAAGTGCTTTTACGGATTTCAGATTATGATGGAGAATATTCATGCTGAAACCTATTCGCTCCTGATTGACACGTATATTAAGGATCTGAAAGAGAAAAATCGTCTTTTCAACGCTTTGGAAACCGTGCCTTGCGTTGGCAAAAAAGGTCAGTGGGCGTTGAAATGGATCAACAGCGAAAACTTTGCAGAGCGATTGGTTGCATTTGCTGCGGTAGAAGGTATTTTCTTTTCGGGTTCTTTCTGTTCAATTTTCTGGTTGAAAAAGCGAGGTTTGATGCCCGGACTCACCTTTTCAAATGAGCTGATTTCCCGTGACGAAGGTTTGCATTGCGATTTTGCCTGCCTGCTTTACAAGCAATATTTAAACGGAAAACTGAGCAAAGACCGTGTCTATGAAATTATTACCGATGCGGTAAAAATTGAGCAGGAATTTGTAACCGATGCGCTTCCCGTAAACCTGATCGGTATGAACGCCAAACTGATGAGCCAGTACATTGAGTTTGTGGCCGACCGATTGCTTGGTGAATTGGGCTACCCGAAAGTTTATAATGCCACGAACCCATTTGATTTCATGGAAATGATTTCCTTGCAGGGCAAAACCAACTTTTTCGAAAAGCGGGTTGCCGAATACCAGAAGGCCGGTGTGATGTCGGAAAAAGATCAGCACAAGTTCTCTCTGGAAGAAGATTTTTAGATTGCGTTCACCCAAGAACCGAGGCCGACTCACTGAAAAGGAGTCGGCCTTATTTTTTTGTCACCGCCCGATTGTAAACCCAATCTGACCACTTATTTACCAAAGCGACCCAGT
>DAORIL010000942.1:0-2224 GCA_035438525.1 Pyrinomonadaceae bacterium | reverse complement strand
CGGCGCAGGGACGATTTCAGTTCCAATTCCGGTTACATACCCTTTTGCCAGTTCCTGGTTAAAACCGACTCCGCTGTTTTTCATTCCCAACGGTTTGAAAACATTTTCAGTCAAAAATTGCGGATAATTTTTGCCCGCAACTTTCTCAACAATCAGCCCTAATAAGACAAATCCGGCGTTGCTGTAATTGTATCTTTCGCCCGGTTTTGCTTCGGGTTGGAGCGAACCGATAATCTTTAAAAGTTCCGCCGAAGTTGGCAAATTCTTTCCTGCTTGATACGGAACATATTTCGGAAGCCCCGATTTATGTGTCAATAAATGCTGGATTTTGATTTGGCTGCCGTTTGGAAAATTAGGAAAGAATTTAGAAACTGAATCTTCCGTGTTTAGTTTGCCCTGTTCTTCCAAAAGCAAAATTGTAGCGGCAGTTAATTGTTTATTGAGCGAACCGATTCGGAATCTGGTAGTTGGTGTGTTTGGCGCGTGATTTTCGGAATTTGCCAAGCCGAAACCTTTTTCAAACAAAATTTTGCCGTTTTGCGAAATCAGGATCGCGCCGCTGAAATCCTCCATCTGCAAATAAGGCGCAACAAATTTTTCGATATTTGTTTGCAGAGTTTTCGGATCCGCCAGAACAGGCTTTTCGGTTTGTTGTGCTTGGACAATTGAGATTTGCAATAAAGATAAAATCAGAGTTTTGAAGAATAAAAATTTATGCCATAAAATGAATCTTTCCGATTTTTCCCCTTTCATAATGACCTCTTACTAAAATTTATTGAATCCGTTTTGCCGCATATAATCCCATAAAAATATGCTCGAACTCGCCTTTTTCATTCGGAACGAAAAGAACTTCACCCTGTTCGTAGGAAAAATTATCTTTGCCTGTTTTGGTTAATTCAAAATCTTTTCCTTCTTCTTTGAAATAAAGTTTTCCGTCTTTAATAAAAACTTCCCAAGTCTGCGGTTCGTGTGAAAATTTACCAACATAGCGCTTTATTTCTTCCGTATTTAGAGCAATTGGTTTCGGTTGCTCATTGTTTTCGGGTTTTAACGGAAGCAGCATTTCCATTGCTTTGCGGCGTGATTTCGGCAGATTTTGTCCGCTCGTATTTGCCAAAACTATAATGGCGATTTTCTGTTCCGGTGCAAAGAAAATGGTCGAGCCGTAACCGCGTGACGCGCCGCCGTGTGAAATGGTTTTGACGCCGCGATCTTCGTATCCTAAAAGTCCGTAACCATAAAATGCTTTTTCTTCGCCGGGCAGATAAAATTGCGGTTTTTCCAATTGTTCAACCACGATTGGAGCCAGAATTTGCTTGTCGTCAATTTTTCCGCCATTAAGCATCGCAATTGCAAAACGTGAAAGTTCATTAGCGTTTGAAAAGAGCGAACCTCCCGGATATTTTGCCGCGTTATTATCAATCGGACGAATAACCGTTGCCGTTCCATCTTTAATATCGTGACCAAGTGCGAGCGGATAGGTCATTGCTTCAAAAGCCCGCATAGTAGAATGATTCATTCCCAACGGACGCAAAATAATTTCGGCAACTGCATCAGAATAGGCTTTGCCGCTTAATTCCTCCGCTAAAAATCCGGCGAGCCAATAATTTGCACTCGAATAAGAATAAATTTTATTCGGTTCGGTAAAAAAAACATTGTCTTTCCAAAGCCTGATATTTTGCCCTAAAGCCGCATCATCGTTGCCTGAAAAAAGTGGTCCGAAATCACGTAAACCGGAAGATTGGGAAAGTAGATGGTGAGACGTTAAAGCGGAAATTTTCGGCGGAAGATTCTTGAGGTAATTACCGATTGGTGCATCTAGTTTGATTTTTCCTGAATTTGCCAAGCTAACCAATGTTGCGGCAGTGAACATTTTTGTCGTCGAACCCATCCGAAAAAGAGTGTCAGGCGTAATCGGACTTCCGCCTTCTGAGTTGGTCGTGCCGAAGCCCTTGGCAAAAATCACTTTATCGCCCGAAACGATTGCAAAAGCTGCCCCTGGAGTTTTGGTAGTTTTTAACTCATCTTCAATGGTGCGTTCAAGCTCGGTTAAATTAACAACTTGAGACTGTGCTGATATATTTGAAAAGACAAAAAAGACAATTAAAACAATTTGCAATAATTTCATAGATTTTTTGAGTATTAACTGGTCAGAATGAGTTGAGATTTTGATAAACTTAAATTTTCAATTTACTACTTAAACTGACCACCAACTAATTTGCCT
>DAORIL010000941.1:0-2231 GCA_035438525.1 Pyrinomonadaceae bacterium | reverse complement strand
CCTTCTTCGTGTTGTTTTTGGAATTTATCAACTTCGAGGCGAGCCGCCGCAATAATGTCTTTCTTATTAGCCGGCGTAACCATATCGTCAATGCCAACTGACATCCCTGCTTTAGTTGCATACAGGAAGCCCATTGTTTTCAAATCATCCAGCAATTCCACCGTTTGATCGTGTCCGAGCCGTAAATGACAGAAATTAACCAGCGATTGCAAGCCTTTTTTCTTCAACATTCCGTTGACGAACGGCAAGCCGTCACGCAACAGACGTTCGTTGAAAATTACGCGTCCTACGGTCGTTTCGATAATTCGATTGACATCTTTTTGAACATTTGCCCGCATTACGTCCTGCGTATTGTGTTCCAAAGTCAAATCAATAAAATCGCCCTTCAAACGAAGTCGAATTTTGGTTTGAGTTTCGACAAATTTCGCATCCAACGCCAACAGAACTTCTTCAGTTGAATTAAATGCTTTGTTTTCGCCCTTCAATCCATCACGGCTTCGAGTCAAATAATAACAACCCAAAATGATGTCCTGCGAAGGAACTGCAATTGGTTGTCCCGATGCAGGTGACAGCAAGTTGTTCGAAGCAAGCATCAAAACACTGGCTTCAATTTGCGCTTCGGGTGACAGCGGAATGTGAACCGCCATTTGGTCACCGTCAAAGTCCGCGTTAAAAGCTGTGCAAACGAGCGGGTGAATTTTGATAGCTTTACCTTCGACCAAAACAGGCTCAAAAGCTTGGATACCAAGACGGTGAAGCGTCGGAGCGCGGTTTAGAAGAACAGGATGTTCTTTAATTACGTCTTCTAAAATATCCCACACGACCGCCTCTTGGCGTTCAACCATTTCACGAGCTTGTTTAATGGTAGCGGCGTGCCCGTCTTTTTCTAATTTATTGTAGATAAACGGCTTGAATAATTCCAGAGCCATTTTCTTCGGCAAACCGCATTGATGCAATTTCAATTCCGGTCCGACGACGATTACCGAACGACCTGAATAGTCAACCCGTTTTCCGAGCAAGTTTTGACGGAAACGACCTTGTTTTCCTTTCAAAGTTCCTGAAAGTGATTTCAAAGGACGATTGTTGGCTCCGCGCAAAACGCGACCGCGACGACCATTGTCAAACAAAGCGTCAACGGCTTCTTGCAGCATCCGTTTTTCGTTGCGGACAATGACTTCCGGCGCACGTAATTCAATCAGTTTTTTCAAACGATTGTTACGGTTGATAACCCGGCGATATAAATCATTCAAGTCCGAAGTTGCAAAACGTCCGCCATCCAATGGCACTAAAGGGCGAAGTTCGGGCGGAATAACCGGAATGACATCCAAAATCATCCATTCGGGATTGTTGTTGGATTTCATGAAAGAATTCGCAACTTTCAGCCGTTTGGAATATTTTAATTTCTTTTGCTGTGAAGTTTCTTCACGCATCTTTTGCCGAAGTTCGCTAACGAGTTCTTCGACCTGAACTTTCATCAAAAGTTCTTTAATAGCTTCCGCACCCATTTTAGCGACAAATTGATACGGATAATCTCGCATCAATTCCCGGTAACGTTCATCGGTCAACAAATCTTTTTCTTTGAGTCCCGGAACATCGCCCTCGTCAACCACGATATACAATTCAAAATAAAGAATTTTTTCGAGGTCGCGCAGAGAAATATCTAAAAGGTGTCCGATTCTCGAAGGCAATCCTTTGAAAAACCAAACGTGTGAACACGGACTGGCTAATTCAATATGTCCGAGGCGTTCACGACGAACTTTAGCTTGAGTTACTTCGACACCGCATTTGTCGCAAATAACTCCGCGATGCTTCATCCTTTTATATTTTCCGCAGAGACATTCCCAGTCCGAAACAGGACCGAAAATGCGAGCGCAGAACAACCCGTCCCGTTCAGGTTTGAATGTGCGGTAATTGATTGTTTCAGGTTTTGTTACTTCGCCGTGTGACCACGAACGAATTTTTTCCGGCGAAGCCAAACTGATCCGAATAGCTTCAAAATGCGGTGTTAATTGTGTTTTGTTTTCCTGTCTTTGAAACATCTATTTCTCCATTTTAGTTCAGAAAGTTGGGTAAGTTGAGGAAGTTTTGGAAGTGTGAAAGATTTTTTCTTCCTCTACTTCCTCTACTTCCTAAACCTCCTAAACTCCAAACTATTCTAATCCAACGCCAACACTGAGAACCTCTCCCACGCCTGCGGTTAACGCTTCTTTATCAATCTGGTCTTCGGTGAT
>DAORIL010000940.1:0-2232 GCA_035438525.1 Pyrinomonadaceae bacterium | reverse complement strand
CATTGCTACTAATAGACTTATCGCTAAAATAATTTTTGTTTTATTCATAAAATTCCTACTTTTTCTGCTTCAAATTTGAGCTAATGAAAAATTTTCAATCTTTTACTTTTTCCTTATTTGGTTGGTTCAATTCTTAAAAATCCAAATTTTGCCGAAGCCTTTTCAACCCCGCCAACCGTTAAAGCGATTCGCACTCCTCTGTCCCAGGGCGGCAAATAATCGCCGTTTTCTTCAAAGCCGATCGATTTAAAATTTTGCCCGTCGGTGCTGATTGAAAAGCTGTAAAATATTCCGTCTCTTGCTGTTATTCGCAAATAAAGTTGATCTTGGGCGGGTGCGTTTTGGGTCGTTAAAGTTCGATGATTATTTCTTTCGCGCCGCCACACGATCAGTTTTTTATTTTGCCAACCGAAACCGAGTGCATTTTCGTTATCACCGTAAGCAGAAATTCCCGCAACTGCTCCGTTTGCAATGCTTTTAGTATCAAGCAGGGTTGTCGCCTGATAACTTCCCAAAGTCGTTTGGTAAGCCATAATTGCCCCAATCGGATTGGTTGAGTTGGCGGAATTTGGTGAAAGTTCTAAAAAGCCATTGCTAATTTTGTAATTTGGGACGTTATTTTGTTGCCATTGCAAACCGGGAGTTAAATTTGCGTTTTTAAAATCATCGAAAAAGTTATATTCTTCGTCTTTTTCGGCAACACCCAACGGCGAAGGAGAGTTTTTGCTTGCACCTTTACCGTTGTTGATGGTCGCCCATCCGTCATTTGTCCAATTTACTTCGTCAAGTAGTGCTTGCCGACCTACATAATTCGTGTCTTTGGGGTCATAGGCGTGGTAAAGCATGAACATTCGTCCATCTTCAAGCGCAACTGCGGTTCCGTGGCCCGGACAATTAAAATTTTCGTTACCTTTCAAAATCGGATTTTGTTCGTATTTTTCCCAATTCCCTAAAAGGGTTCGGCTTCGTGCCAGACCCATCGCGTAATTACACCCACCTCCGCAGCAGGCGTTTCCCGAATAAAACATATAAAAATATTCGCCGTGCCTGATAAGGTATGGACCTTCGACGAGATTTCCTTCCCATGAATTTGGGTCATTGGTCAAAATTTCTTTTTTGTCACCGACAAGTTTCCAACTTTTGAGGTCTAATTCCTGTGCCCATAGCGGAGTCGGTTTGCCGACGCTATTGCCGTCTTCCTTCCAAACAACAAATAATTTGCCGTTCTCGTCGCGGATCGGAAAAGCATCGATCGAACCGACTTCCTGGCATTCGAGTGGTCCGTGGTCAGTATATGGTCCGGTTGGTTTTTTCGCAGAAGCGGCGGCAATGCAAAGGTTTCCCCCAGCTTTTCGGGCTACATAAAAAATGTAGAATGTGCCATTTTCCTGCCAAATTTCGGGTGCCCAATAATTTCCTACCGACCATTCAGGACGTTTGGGAAAAACTTCGCCGACGATTTTCCAGTTAACCAAATCGCGCGAATGTAAAATTGGATATTCAGGCGACCATTCGGAGGAAGTTGCGGTGGCATAAAAATCCTTACCAATTCGAATTACAGACGGATCGGGATAATCTCCGGCTTGAACCGGATTGGTATAAGTTGGTTTTTGCCCAAATACCTGAAGAGCAATAAAAAGGATGATAGTTGATTGAAAAATTTGATATTTGGACACTTTTGAAAATTACTCCTGAAATTATTAAATGTGCTGGCAAAATTTCAGGAGTTCATCAAAGCTACGGTGACTCCGGATCAAATTTTGCCGGTGCGGTTGAATTTCGGATGACCAGTCGGGTTGGAATCCGAATCTCAACGCCTTCTTTATTCAAATCCTCTAAACTGTTAACTAAACATTCGACTGCCCGACGACCAAGTTCATTTAATGGCAGATGAACAGTTGTTAAGGGTGGTTTTGAGAAACCAGAAAAGACGATATCGTCAAAACCGATGATTGAAATATCATTTGGAATATGACAACCCCGTAATTCCAATTCTGTCACTGCCCCGATTGCTGTTAAATCATTGGCACAAACAATTGCAGTCGGCAGTTTTCTCGTTTGAGTTTCAAAAATTTGGGCTGCGGCTCGCCTTCCGCCTTCAACCTTAAAATTACCTTCAAAAATCAATTCTTCCGATTCGGGAAAAAGCTGGTGCATTGTTTTTTTGAAGGCTTCCAATCTTCTTTGCGCCGAGCGAAGCTCTGATTTTCCGGTAATATAGGCAATCCGTCG
>DAORIL010000939.1:0-2239 GCA_035438525.1 Pyrinomonadaceae bacterium | reverse complement strand
GAAGGTCGGGCGACGGGCGGAATTGTAAATCTGGCTTTCCGGAGCGGGACAAATCAGTTTACAGGAACGGTTTACGCTTTTAACCGAAATTCAGCTTTAGCCGCTAATTCATTTAACAATAATGCCAATAATACCAAACGTGCCAACTTTAACCGCAATCAATTTGGTTATGCTTTGGGTGGTCCGATTATTAAAGATAAATTATTTTTCTTTAATTCAAGTGAATGGACAACGGTTCGCAGTTCGGCTCCTGTTTTTGCCTGGGTTCCATCAAATGCTTTTTTGACTGCCCCAACTACGGCAGCAGCTACTAAAAACTTTTTTGCCAAATACGGAAAATTAGTTGCAACGCCAACTGGCGAAGTCAGCGGAATTTTTCAAAAAGTGGTATATAACGCTCCTGTCAATGCAGGCGGCGGAGTTCCGCAAGATACTTGGACAGATGTTACTAAAATCAATTGGAATTTAAGTGAGAAAACCCAAATTACAGGACACGCCTTTTTTACAAGTCAAAAATTTGCAAGAGGCGCAGGAGTCGGGGCAAATAGTCCGTATGAAGGTTTTGATATTGGCGGAACGGTCTTTAATCATAATTATCAGGTGGCTGTTTCACATCAATTTACTTCTAATCTAATTAGCAATTCAAGAGTCGGATTTCGACGGGCTGTTACAACCACTGAGCTAACTGTAGATCCGTCCACACCGACGCTTTATATGCAAGCAGTGGCGGCAACTTTGCCGGATGGAAACCCGGTTGCTTTACCTGGATATTTGCCGACTTTTCCGGGAGCGGGATTACCAACCAGTGGAAACGAAAATCTTTTGCAACTTACTCAAGATTTGATTTATACCAGAGGCAATCACAATTTCAGGGTTGGGGGACAATTTATCCGAATTATGGATAACAAAACTTTTCC
This sequence comes from Pyrinomonadaceae bacterium, assembly GCA_035438525.1. GTDB lineage: Bacteria > Acidobacteriota > Blastocatellia > Pyrinomonadales > Pyrinomonadaceae > JAIBCC01. Next base: position 1,322 of record DAORIL010000939.1, on the reverse strand, counting down.
GGCTTTCCAAAATGCTTCCTTAACGCTTGGCGCAAATTTTGCGGCAGCAGTTGCTAATTTGCAAGCGGGTTTGTTAAATCAAATCCAGGTTGCGGTTGATCCAAAGGGAGCATTTCCGGGTGGTTCAATCAACTTGCCGGTAAGCGCTCCGAGTTTTAGCCGGAATAACCGATATAATGAGTCAGCCTTGTATTTTAATGACGCTTGGCGGGCTCGTCCGGGCTTTAATCTGAATTTAGGTGTCCGTTACGAGTATTACGGACCGCAACATTCTAACCCTGATTTAGATTCCAATTTTTATTTCGGAACAGGGGCAACGATTCAAGAGCAAATCCGAAACGGAAGTGTTAAAAAGGCTTCAGAAAAAGGTGGTTTGTGGAAAGCGGACAAAAATAATTTTGCGCCCCGTTTAGGTTTTGCCTGGGACATTTTCGGTGATGGCAAAACAAGTTTGCGTGGCGGTTACAGTCTTGGATTTGAACGTAACTTTGGGAATGTAACTTTCAATGTTATTCAAAATCCGCCTGCTTATGCTGTTGTTTCCCAATTCGCGACAGTGGCAAATCCAATTCCGATTCCGATAAGCAATTTTGGACCATTGGCAGGGAATTCAGGTTCCATTCCGTTACCTGTTTCGAGTTTGCGTCACGTCCGTGAAGATATTGTTAATGCTTATTCCCATTTGTGGAGCGCTTCTTTTGAGCGCGAAATAATGAAAGATAGTGTTATAAAGGTTGATTATTCCGGTTCAGCCGGCAGAAAATTATATAGTTTGGAAAACATCAACCGCACCGGAACGGGGTTACGATTTTTGGGCAGCACCAATGCAGCGGTTTGTCCAACAGGATTTAATCCAAACTCTCGCCTGAATTGCCAATATTCAAATATTAACACCCGCGCCAACAATGGTTATTCTGACTACCAGGGAGTAACAGCTTCATTTGAAAGTAATAATTTCCGAAAATCAGGTGCTTATATCACGGCTCGTTACACTTATTCTGTTGCAAAAGATAATCTCAGCACAACCTTTAGTGATTCACCAAATAACTTTAATTTGGGTTTAACCGATCCTTTTAACCCCAGTTATGATTACGGTTATGCAGATTTTGATGTCAGACATAGATTTATTTCGAGTTTTGTCTGGAATCTTCCAACAGAAAAATATTTGTCGAATAATGTAATGAAACAAGTTTTCGGAGGATGGACATTGAACGGTATTTTATTAATGGCAAGCGGTGGTCCATTTACAATTTATGACTGCACCAACGCTTCATTAACAACCTGTATTAGATTTAAGCCGACCGGAAACGTCAATTTTGGCA
>DAORIL010000938.1:0-2240 GCA_035438525.1 Pyrinomonadaceae bacterium | reverse complement strand
GAAGAGACCAATTCGATTCAACTGCCAAGATCTGGAAAGATCTGGGTCACAAAGTTTATTATTTCAACCCGTGGGATCTCTCACGAACGATGGGGTTTGAACCTTTATTCGGGGCGACTCCTACTGAATTAAGAGCTTTGGTTGAAGGTCACATTATAATTTCACCTGATCCAAGAGACACCACTTCTCATTATCGGGTTTTGGAACAACAGGTTTTGGAAGCAGTTTTCAAAGCCTTACAAATTGTTGGAGCTTGTCACGGACCGAACGGCAGTCCATATTGCCGATATAAAACCCACGATGAATTTTTAACGAACGAGAAAAAACTTGACTTTGGAAAACGCTGTTTTTGTCGGAGGCACCTTTGCACTTTGCCCGCCGCCACCGACATCATCAGCCGTGGTTATTATGTCATCAAAGCCCTGATCCAAAGTTTTCCGGCGATCTACCAATACACCCCGATTGTTCACGAAGGAAAACCTTCAATGCAAACGATTGGAATGCTTAACGGATTAGCCGGAAAAATGAAATATTATCTTGACCCGGGTCCGCGTGAAGCATTTTCGCGAGCTGATTTTTGCCTTGATATGATCACGAAACCAATGGCGAAAAGCAATCCGGTCTCAGCAATTTTGTATATTGATTCACCAGCCGAGCAGGGGAGAGCAGCTTCAGTTTTGGCTTCCGTCATGGCGCAGTTGATCTATCAAAAGGTCAATGAACGGCGGGAAATTTTGAAAAAACAAAACGTCTCAGGGGATCAGGTCAAGCATCTTTCACTTCGTTTCGATGAGATCGGAACCTTCACCATCCCCGACATCAACAATATGATGGCCACTATCAGAGATACCAACACCGGTTGTGTCTTACTTTTGCAGGACAAAGAACAATTCAATCAGTTTTATCAAAAAGGAGTCGGAGAAACTATTCAAACCAATTCCTTTGCCCGGATTTATACCGGGAAGATCGAACAGAAACGAGCTGAAATCATTTCAAAATCAATCGGAAATAAAATTGTCAGCGAAAAAAGTTTTTCCTACGGGTTTGAAGGAATCTTCATTCCGAGTGAATTTGAACGCAAGCAAAGTAAAAAACAGGCGGAAGTTCCGATCCTTTCACCTGACAAAGTAGAGGTCATGTGTTCGGATGAATTGGAAAAAAATGAAACAGCCCGAAAGGAAAAAAGGAAACCGAACCTCGACGGACTTTCAATAATCGTCTCGGCGATGCGTCCGTTCGTGGTGAAAAAGTTTCCGTTTTTTAGAACACCCAAGCATAAAAGATATATAGATCTGGTCAATGAAAGTAAGGAATGGGTTCAATTATATTCAAGGTTAACCGAAAAACAGGATGCCAGACACGAAGAAAGACCGCGTGGATTTTATTCTCCATACGAGCACAGCCGGATAGACAGACTCAATCCGAATCCGATCTCGTGGGAAGTAGTTGACGCAGTTCAAACAATTATTCAACAGAATCTCTCTGAGAATGACCAGTATATCGCTATTTCTCTTAAACAAAGTGGACAGTTAAAAGCCAAAGCACGGGATCTAGGTTATAAGGATGAAAGCGAAAAAACCGAATTTCTGGATTCTAAAAGTAATGAATTATTCAAAAAACGATTTAACGGATTAACTTCTGCTGATGCTGAAAAGTTAAAAAAACACTTAGACGAATTACTTGAAATTAAAAAAAAGGAAGAAGCTCAAACCAAAATTGAGGATAAATCAGCCGTAAATCATCCAACAGATGAGCAAGTTGATAATTTTTAACCTTAATTTTTTAAGATCTTGTGAAAGTTCTAATTTGTCATATTTGAATTAGAAATTTCAAACACTTTTCAAAACGGTGAATTTTTATGTTTGAAACAGAAAACCCAAACAACATTAATGACATTCCATATCATGAAGAAATTGAGGATCATCAAGATTTTACCGAAATATCTGAGTTTGATTCTGAAACTGAAGAATTTAGCGATGACTTTAGCGATGATGAATTTAAGGATGATCATATTGATGAGTTTAATGATGAATTTAATGATGAATTTAATGATGAGTTTAATGATGAGTTTAACTCTTCAGAATCTTCGCCTAAACGGAATAACTTAGATATTTACTTGCGGGTAAAACGCGAATCATATTTTTATTTCAACAATCTGATCAAAGAATCTCAGCAAATCCCTTACGAATCTTTTCTACTTTTAAAGTTTATGGGACAAGTTTCATTCGCCAGTAAAGGTC
>DAORIL010000937.1:0-2241 GCA_035438525.1 Pyrinomonadaceae bacterium | reverse complement strand
ATTCTCTCTCGATTTGGTTTTCTTTTAAGTTGATTCTATAAAATTGGCGTTTCTTACCGTGAAGACAAACAATTTTCCCAATTGCAATTCCCCGGGAAACTGTCCTCGCCTTTAACTTTTGCTCATTGCTTTTAGTTTTCATCTTCCCTAAAAAGATTTTACAGCAAAACAATAGTTTATATCCACGAAGTTTCACGAAGTTTTAAAACACAACCGCCAAACACTTTTAATTTATCTTAAAGTTCGTGCTTACACTTTTTTATTTCGTGGCTGGTTTCATTCAATCGTGCAATTTTTCGGCTTCTTCCGGGGTTAAATTTCCGGCGTCGTGAATTGCGCGAGCAGTGTCAGTAAAGATTAAAATAAGACTTCCAACAACAAAAAAGACTATTAAGGCCAAAATCGCCTGTCGAAATGAACCGGTTGCCCCAACCACAATGGTAAAAAGCAATTGCCCCATCCATGAGGTTCCTTTTTCGGAAATTTCATACAAACCAAAAAATGAAGATTCGCGCCCGACCGGGATCATTTGCGAATAAAGCGAACGTGACAATGCCTGTGCGCTACCCAAAACTAAACCTATAAATGCCCCAATAAAATAGGCTTGCAATTTTGTTTGGAAAAAGGCGTAAGTGTAAATAACGATTCCACACCAAATCATTAGCGATAGAATAATTGTCTTTTTGGCCCCGATTATCCGGGCAATTCTTTCAAAAGAAATGGCTCCGACAAAGGCGGAAACTTGCGCAATTAAGAAAATCAACAATAAAAATGAATTATCAAGCGGTAAGCCTTTTGAGGTAAAAAGTTCATAAGACATAAAACTCGAAGACATCAAAATTACCGTTTGAATACCATCGTTATAAAAAAGATAAGCAATAAGAAAAAGCATCGTGTATCGCAATTTACGAAGTTCTTTAAGAGTTTGCCAAACCTCGCTAAATCCGACAGTCAAAAGACTTTTATTGCCATCAATTGTTTTTTCAGCCTTGCGCGTTTTGAGCAGGTAAAAACTGATCGCTCCAAAAATTCCCCACCAAAGCGATGCAGCTAAAAACGAAATGCGCGCGGCAAACCCGGTTGTAATTCCCAAACTTTCGGCATTTGTGATGGTCAAAATGTTAATAATCAGCATCACTACCCCGCCGATATATCCCAAACCGTATCCGTAGCTGGAAATTTTGTCACGCTTATCTTCAGTCGTTATATCAATTAAAAAAGCATTATAAAAAACATTGGCGGCGGCAAAAGCCATATTTGAAACGATGATCAACAAACTGCATAAAAGGTAAGATTCAGTGATAAAAAATAAAAGACATCCGCAAATAACCCCGACATAACAAAAAACCGACATCAGACGTTTTTTCAAATGCGTATAATCCGCAATTGAACCTAAAATCGGGAGGAAAACCACTAATGAAATAGTAGAAACAGCTGTGCAGAACGAGAACAATCCCTTGGCTGTGACATTGAAGAAAAATAGATCTAGAACAACTCCGTCTTCACCGACCGCTTTTTGGGCCAAACTTAATAAATACGGTCCAATCAAAACCCCAATAACGGTTGTAAAATAGGCGGAATTTGCCCAGTCATACAACATCCAGCCAAAAATCTCTTTTCGGTCATTTTTTATAATATTATTTTCTTCGCTCATTTTTTCAGCAGACTGATAATCGCCGGGGTAATATCAGATAAATCATTAATTTTGGTAGCGATCTCGTGTCTATTCCTTCCCCAAATTATTGTCGGAACTTTGTTTAAAGTGTGATTACGGATGGACAAATCTTCTATGTTTCCGTGGTCACTTGTCAAGATAAAAGTTGTCGTTTCCAAATTTATATTTTCCAGGACTGTCCGAATCATTTCTGCCAGCTTCGGCAAATGACGTTCTGCCCAATCAAAATCCTGATCGTGACCAATTTTATCTGTCAAAAAATGTTCGTAGAGAGTAAAACGATTGGATTCAACTAATTTGGCAAGATTTTTTCCCGCTTCCATTGGCGAAAGGTTCGGAACATCAAACCCGCGTTCCTGCAAAAATTCATTGGTAAAATCGTGAAAAACAGCAAAACCGCCCAAAAGATCCGAAATCATCCGAAATGACATTCCCGCCGCCTCAACCGCGCAGGTGGTTGCAGATTTCCAGCGTTTGTAATGAGTATCAAAATATTGCTGGGTGTAAGCGTTAGCAAAAAGATTTGGTTCAATTTCAAGTTTTTTAAGCTGCAAAAAGATAGAATT
>DAORIL010000936.1:0-2247 GCA_035438525.1 Pyrinomonadaceae bacterium | reverse complement strand
TCGGGTTTATCCAATGTTTTGTTTGATAAAGGGATTGCCCTGAACGGGATTTGTTTGATCTCGACGGTGATGAATTTTCAAACTCTTCTTTTTTCTGATGGAAACAATTTGCCCTATCAATTGATCTTTCCTTCATATACGGCAACTGCGTGGTATCACAAAAAATTGCCATCAGATTTACAAAGAAAGTCATTGAAAGAGGTTCTAAAAGAATCAGAAAACTTTGTAACCAATGAATTAGTTGTTGGAATGACCAAAGGCGATAGAATGACCGAATCGGAAAGACAATCTTTGTTGGATAAATTCTCACGCTACTCGGGTTTGAGCAAAACATTTATTGAAAACAATAAGTTTAAGGTAGATTTAGGACGATTTAATAAAGAATTACTCCGAGACCAACAACGGACAACCGGACGTTTGGACAGTCGATTTACCGGAATTGATAAGGATGTAGCAAATGATTCAACGGAGAACGATCCAAGTATGTCAGCTATTCGTCCCCCTTACACAGCGACTTTTAATGACTATGTTCGAAAGGAATTAGGCTTTAGGACAGACGCTGAATATTACATTTTAGGCGGAGGAATTACCTCCCCGTGGAATTTTGGTCAAGGAAACAGTTTTGCCAACACAGCAGTTCCTCTGCAATCTGCAATGCAAAAGAATCCTTTTATGAAGATCTTTGTCGGACAAGGCTATTACGATATGGCAACCCCATATTTTGCAGCCGAATATACCTTTGCCAATATGAATTTAGACCCGACCTTACGCAAAAACATCAACTTTGAATACTACGAAGCAGGACATATGATGTATATTGAAAAGAATTCGCTGAAAAAGCTAAAAGATGATGTAACAAGGTTTATGCAATCTAGTTTGCCGAAGTAATTTTAGCCACGAACAAACACAAAATTACACAAAAAAATTATTTCTTTTTTCTCTTTCGTGCTTTTTAGTGTTTGTTTGTGGCAAATCTATTTCTTTCTTTGCTTAAGAACTTCAATAACATCTTTCAAATCGATATTTTTTGCCGCCAGAAGGACTATCAAATGATAGAGCAGATCGGCGGCTTCATTTTTGAATAGATCATCGTTGTTATCTTTGGCTTCAATTACCAACTCAACAGCTTCTTCACCAACTTTTTGGGCAACCTTGTTGATTCCTTTAGCAAATAATTTGGAAGTATATGAGGTTTCCGCAGGTTCCAGCTTGCGAAGTTGAATTACTTTTTCAAGTTCAAAAAGGAAATTATCTGTTTCATTGGTTTCATTAAAACAAGTGTCGGCTCCGGTATGACAAACCGTGCCACTAGGAATGGCTTTAATCAAAATGGTGTCATTATCGCAATCAACCGCAATTTTTTTAACATAGAGAAAATTCCCGCTTGTTTCACCTTTTGTCCAAAGCGTTTGACGCGACCGGGAAAAGAACGTAACCTTTTGCAATTCTTGAGTTTTTTGCAAAGATTCGGCACTCATAAACCCCAGCATCAACACTTTTTTTGTCTGAAAGTCCTGAATAATTGTTGGAACTAGGTTATCTGGGTATTTCTCGAAATCAACTTTCATAATTGTTAATTTTTAATTTTTAATTGTTAATTAATTTGGACTTGGATTGTCACCACTCACCACTCACCACTCACCATTCACCACTTAAATTCTCACTTCAATCCCCTTTTGCTTCAAATATTTTTTCAAATTCGGGATTTCAATTTCCTTAAAGTGAAAAATGCTGGCAGCAAGTCCGGCATCTGCTTTTCCCTCTTTAAAAACTTCAACAAAATGCTCCATATTTCCTGCGCCACCCGAGGCAATTATTGGAACTTTAACACTTTCAGAAACCATTCTCGTCAAATCAATTTCGAAACCCTCTTTTGTTCCGTCAGCATTCATCGAGGTCAATAAAATTTCTCCCGCGCCAAGCTCAACTCCTTGTTTCGCCCATTCAACCGCCTTTAATTCAGTCGGAGTCCGCCCGCCATGGAGAAAAACAACCCAATCATTTTTAATAAGTTTGGCATCAATGGCCAAAACAATGCACTGAGAACCGAAATTTTTTGCTGCTTCTGCTAAAAGGTTTGGATTTTTTACCGCCGAAGTGTTGATTGAAACTTTGTCCGCACCAGAACCAAGCAAAATTTCGATGTCAGCCACCGAATTAATTCCGCCGCCAACAGTAAATGGGATGTTTATTTCACGGGCAATTCGCTTGACCAATTCGGCAAAAGTCTTGCGCTTTTCGATTGTG
>DAORIL010000935.1:0-2249 GCA_035438525.1 Pyrinomonadaceae bacterium | reverse complement strand
AATACTTTATCACCGATCAAATGTCCATATTGGTCATTAATTTGTTTGAAATTATCTAGATCCAACATCATTAAAGAAAAAGTATCGTTCTGGTGTGCAGTAAGTTTGAAATCCAAAAATTTATTAGCTAAAAAGCGCCGATTTGGTAAAAGAGTCAGTTCATCATGGAGAGATAGATCTTCTAATAATCTGATGTTTTCATTCAGTTTCTCTCGATTTTGTTCAAGTGAATCAACTAACTCCTGATTTTGCATTTTCAAAACTACTTGTTCCTTATAAATATTCCGCAACCTCATTGAATAAAATGTTTGAGCAGAAATAAAAATAAAATATCCGCAAATAATCCAAATTGCATTATCTAAGCCCTCGACCAGTGCCCTGATGCAGGCGGGGACCGCCACAGAAATAGAGAAAAGTAAGGATAGATCAATTCGGGGTAATGCCATCAATCCATAATTTGAAATTATTGCCACCATACAGATTGATAAAATGGAATAAGAATTGACATCGATCGGGTGGATAAAAGGGTCGAAAAAAAATACGGAAGCACCCCAACTGATACCATAAATCATGGCAGAAAGTCTCAGAAAAAATTTAACTTTGTTGGAATCGACCTTATCATTTTGGAGAAAATGATAAAAATTGTTGTAAAGAACCTGTAAAAAAAAGCGAAGGGTGATTGACGAAAATAGCCAAATTAATTGGTATTTCAGATTTGAGGGTGTGAAATTTAAAGCAGTAAATACAACAATTCCACCTAAATAGGGGAAAATTGAAAACCTAAATTTGTCGATGGCTGTTAAAAACTCGACTCTTTCGAGTTGTAATTCATTTTTTCTTTCGTTTTTATCAACCGTTGAAGTAAGAAATTTATTAAAAATAGCTTGAGAGATCATCTTTTTAAAACTAAAATCTTAATTTAAAATAAATGGGGCAGACAGGGGATTTTAATTATTGCAATACTTATGCCATTTGTTGTTTATCTTACAAACTAAGTAAACAAACATTTTACAGAAACAAAAGAAAATGGTTCATTTCAAAAACAGGTCAAAATGACTGATTGAACAATCAATTTGACCTGTTTTGACCGATAAGGATTTTGTTTAAATTAAATCAATTATAAATTCGTTTCACAAAATTGCCTTTCATAAATTCAATTGGTTCAATTTGGCTTTGTAAAATTACCCCTTTAAATCTATCGGTTAAAAGTAACATTGCAGATTGCAATAAGGGTGTTGCAGTGGTTGTTTGGATTGCGCGGATTTTCTTTCCATTGATTTCAAGCGGTTGAACATGAAAAGCTTTTTCGATCATTCTGCGCCTTCCGTTGGCATCAAATCCATCAACAGAGGATTGAACTAAAACCAAATCATCTTCAACAGAGGGTATTGCTTCGAGCATTTTATCCTGCAAACGATTCGGTAAATTTTCATCTTTGGGTAGTTTTCTAACCACCGATTCAACCCAATCATAGTGCCCGACATACCGTAAAGTTTTATAATCCAGGGCTTTGGCTTTACCAACAAAAAAATCCGGTAGATCCGCAGCCCCGCCCGAGGTTAAATCGGCTTCATAAGTTCGCGCGCCAATCACAATGGTTTCGCGGGAAGAAAGTGCTGGTCTTTCGGTAATTTTGTAGTTGCGAATGACACGGGAATTCTTGACGTATTCGGTGGCGACTCCGATCGGAGACCAGGTAAACCCGTAAAAATGCGGCCCATGTGCGTGGGCAGTTAGTGCGCCTACTTTCATTCCGATTCGCTCGACTTTTTCATTTTGATATTTCTCGACAAATTGTTTGTAAAGAGACATTGCCAAAACATTAATAAATCCTGGTGCAAGCCCGGTTTGTAAAACGAATCCTGTTTCGGCATTTTGTGCAAGCTGCATGATCTTATCGGTTTCCGCCACATATTCGGTCAAATTTGCGTAATGCATTTTGAATTCTTTGGCAAATTGGGCCATTTTGGGGGCTTGTCCGCCGGGAGAACAATCCAACAGCACATTACATCCTTCAAATGCTGATTTCATCGAATCGTTAATTTCATCAGTCATCAACACTGTTTCTACTTTCGTTACTTTTTCAGAGTTTTCTAAAACGAAATTTTTTGCATTTTGTAAATTTCTTTCTGAAATGTCACCCAAATAAATTTCTGTTTCAAACTCACACCATTCACGAAGCAAAAGAGCAGCAGCTTCACCAATTCCACCTGATCCGGCAATAAATATTCTTTTAGTCATAAAAAAAT
>DAORIL010000934.1:0-2250 GCA_035438525.1 Pyrinomonadaceae bacterium | reverse complement strand
TTTTTGCTAAGGTGCTAAAAGAAGATATTCCAACGTATCTGCAAACTTTGAAAAATATCGGCTTACAGCATCAGGCGCAAGAGAAAATCTTCCCGATTCTAGTTGAAAAAGTAAAACAGGACGAGAAAATCGATGATTTGATAACGGTTATTTTAGAATCTTTCGATTCAGAACAGGAAAAAGCTGATTATTTCTTAAAAATTTGCCAAAAAACTAATGAAAAAAGTTTAACTCAAATGCTGATTGATCAAAGTTTGATCGCTAAAGAATTTCGTCAGCCGTTTTATGAAATTCTGGTTCATCTCAATGCTTACAATAGTTCCGATTATGAGTTTGAAGAAATTGCAGGACGGACTTTTTCCAACGAAGATGCTGAAGAAATTTACGATCACGAAAAAGATTTCCAACTTGAAGAAATTGATTCTCTGAAATGGCAACGTGATTATTTAGAATACTTACTTGAAATTGGTAAAAATGCAGAGGCTAAAACTCTCATTGTGCAAATTGAAAACGATTTGAAAGGGAAATCTTCGCGCCCGGTTTGGTTGTGCGTTGCTCATCTGCAAATTATCGGCGGAAACTTGCAAAAGTTTATTGGCATTGAGGTTACGGATAATGTAACGGAAATGAAACCGCCAAATATTGAGCGTTTGAATGAAGCTGTTACGATGTTGCGAAAGGTTAGACGAGAACCTGAAGCGGAAAAACTCACGATTGATTTTTACGCTCGAATGCTTGCACTCGAGCAACATGAAACGGCAAATTTTGCTGGACTTTCACGCCAACTTTTCAAACTTGGTAAATCCGAAGATGCGTTAAAAATCTTAGAAATAATGACCAATTTTGAACAGGAAGAACGCCAAGCCGAACTCGCACAAATGCCAATAATTAAAGACTTTGCGCCGGAAAATACAGTTTCGGTTGAACCGAAAAATTCTGTTAGTTTGAATGAATCGTTAAACGTTGCTGCCGAACTTTGCAAAGAATTTCAGCAAACTGAATCAGCAATTAAGTTTAGGCAAAAACTTGTTGAAATTTTGCCAAATGATGCTGAAAACAAACTCAAACTGGCAGAGCTTTTACCAAAAGAAAATTCGATTCAATTACTTCAAAGCATTGTCAATGAGCGAAACACACCGCGCAATCTTCGTTGGCAAGCAATTGTGAAACTCCGCGAATTTGGTGAGATCAGCCAAATTCCTAACCAATCTTTTGACGCTTATTCTCAGTTTTATAATGGAGTTTTGTCGAATGACGGAAACTATTTTCTCAATTCTTTAATTGCTGATAAAGACGCAGAAAGCAAAGCTTTGCATCAACTTATCAAGGTTTATGCAAACACTGATAAACCTTTAGCGGCTTTGAAATTGGCTGAAATTGATAAGTCAGCAAAAAATGATGAGTTGGTAGATTTACTTTCCAAATCAGCCGAAAAAGTCGGCGAATTCCAAAAAGCGATTGGTTTTGAAAGGGCTAGATCAAAGACAGATGAAGCCCGGATTAAAGAATTACAATCCTTGGAAACTGAAAAGTATAAACGGGTTACGGAATTTACAGTTGACGCGGAAAACACGAGGAAGTTATGAAAATCAAAATTGCAATAATCACATTAATTTTACTGGTCGTTGGCGTTTTTGTCTGGGCAAAAACTTCGTCAAAAGATAAATTTTCACAAGCCAAAGATTTTCCCAATGGAGCGTTGGTTTATCTGCAAATTACTGATTTGCCACAAGCTATCAAACTTTGGAATGAGTCAAAATTGAAAGAAAAATATCAGGAAAGCCAAAATTTCAAAGAATTCCAGCTCTCGCATTTAGGAATAAAACTCACCGAAAGATTCAAGGGTTTAAGCGATGCAACAGGTTTTTCAATTGATTTGCAGACACTTAGCGGTTTAGCTGAAAAGCAAGCTGCCGTTGCAATTTACGATATTGGTAAACTTGACATTGTTTTTATTGCGCCGATGAATGAAGAATTGTTTTCCGCGACAATGTTCGCACAGAATTCGAGTAGTTTTGAGGAAAATGAGTTGGCGGACGGAACCACATTTTACGTTCTCGAAGCAGAAGTTGATCGTCAAAGACAAAAGCAAAAGGTGATTTTTGCTAATATCAAAGGGCGTTTTGTCTTGGCAACCAGTGAAAAATTATTTTTGCAGACTATTGTGGCAATTAAAGGGAAACAAAGGCTTTATGACGAGATGAATTTCAAAAATTTGAGCGAAAGAATTGCCCCGAACTTAGCGACAAT
>DAORIL010000933.1:0-2257 GCA_035438525.1 Pyrinomonadaceae bacterium | reverse complement strand
AATCAAACAGGTCATCGTTAAATCCTTCGTATTGGTCAATATCCGGTTGCGTAGCTTAATTTTGCGAGACGACAAAATGGAGATTTCCGTCTTTGGCGTGACCGAAAATAATCCCGTTTTCGTAATTGTATTTGGCAAATAAATTCTGCACATCAACGACCGCTTCGCCCAAACGTTCAACCGGAAAAGTAAAATCTTCCAGCAACGCCGAAGTTCCTTTCGCCCGCATTCCTGCCACCGACGGATACATTCCCTTGCGGATTTTCCACATTAAATCTTGCTCGGCGGGAATTTGTGAAAGATTCGGTTCAAATAATAACGGCAATTTGGCAAAGATCGGTTTGGCTTTTTCAACTGTTTCATTCAATAATTGCACGGTTTCTTCCTGAAATTCAACTAAAATTGCCGCAGCTTTTGCGGGCAGAGTTTTGAGAAATTCGGGAACTCCGGGCATATTTTCGACCGAACGAAGCGAGGCTCTGTCCATAAATTCGAGAGCAGCCGCGCCTGTATTTTTCAAATCAAAAATTGCATTACACGCCGTTTCGGAACTTTCAAAATACAACATTCCCGTCGTTTTAAAAGGCAGATCAGGCAAAGTATTTAAGACCGCTTCGGCAATAAATGCCAGCGTGCCTTCGCCACCAATAATCAAATGCACCAAAATGTCGAGCGGATGTTCAAAATCCAGAAACGCATTCAGACAATATCCGACCGTGTTTTTCTGTCTATATTTTCTGCGGATTCGCGCAGCCAGCTCAGAGTTTTCACGAACCTCATCCCGCAAATTACTGATTTCTTTGGCAATTTCCGCCGCTTCTGTTTCAAAGCGGGAATAATCTTCTTTTTTTTCTGTGTTAAAAACCAACCCATTTGGCAAAATAAAAGTCAGATATTTCAAAGTGTGATATGAATTATTGACCACACCGCAGCACATTCCGCTGGAATTATTCGACAAAATTCCGCCCATCATCGCGGCATTAATCGAAGCCGGATCAGGACCGATTTTTCGCCCGTATTTTTTGAGAGCCAGATTAACGTGCGCTCCAATCACGCCCGGTTCAACCCGCACTTGTTGACCATTATTTTCGGGCGTAACCTTGCGCCAATAATTGCTCAAATCCGCCAAAATCCCGTCCGTCACACCTTGTCCCGAAAGGCTTGTTCCGCCTGCCCGAAAAGTCAGATTTAGTTTATTTTGCTGAGAGAATTTGAATAAATTTTGGACTTCATCAACTGTTTTTGGCTGAACTACAACTTTTGGAACGAGATAAAAATGGCTCGCGTCACTCGCGTAGGCATAACGGTCAATGAGACGGGATTTAACCCGTTCTTTCGGAAATATTTTCAGTAACGAAGTCCAATTATTCATTTATCCAACATTATTCACACTCTTCAATGGGTTGCAAAACTCAAAAACTTAAAATCTTAACAAAACTTCGAATTAGATTTTACAGCGAAAAATAGTTTTACTAATTCTCTACTGCAACGACACATTTTCCATCTGCAATCCGCGTTAATGATTGAGGGCAAACCTCAAATTTACCGACGAATAAATTATGAAAATTGAAAACCCAAAACCGCTCAAGATAAATTGGCTGCGGAAATCTGTGGAAAGCGCAAAATCCGGAATGGAAACTTTGCCAGACGGACGATTTCGCTGTTGGATCGAACACGAAATCATCAACGGCGTGACGCCAAAAATGTTGGTTTGGTGGTTTAGCCATTTGGAAGGCGAAGTTGAAATCAAAGGCAAAAAATATAATCGTTACCGCGTTTGGCATCCCGAAGACCACGTTTTTCTCGAATATGCCAAACGGAATCCAGACGGCAAAATTGGAGTCGGCAGTGTTATTCATTTAGCAGAGATGCTCAACGCTAATCCGAAATATCTCATTCATATTTATACGAAAATAAAGAAATTAGATGAAACAGGCTACATTCATCAACCGAGTATGCACGGACTAAAAATTGCTCAAATGGATTATGAATTTGAGGCAGTTGAAAACGGAACGCTTTACAAAAACAGTTTAACGATTGGGTTTACAGGACTTTTAGGAAAGATTTTTAATCCGCTTATTAAAAAATTTATCTTTGACGAAGCACGCGGTAAGGCTTGGATTCGCCACAATATCGAAGAAGTCGGAAACTTTGAATTCTTTTTACCAAAACTTTATCAAAGCGAAACGATGAAGAAAAAATGTTTGATCTATTACGCTCCGGTTTAATTCAATCCATTACAAAATACTGCTAAAAT
>DAORIL010000932.1:0-2264 GCA_035438525.1 Pyrinomonadaceae bacterium | reverse complement strand
AAAATTGATCTATGTGGCGGATGAAAACGGAAACACGATTCCCGATTTTTCCAATTGCGGTTATGGCGGAGGCGGTGTCAAATTGCCTGAAGTGTCTGTCAAAGCAACAGTTACACCAAATCAGGACGATGGAGGAAAGAGTATTCAAAGTGCCATTGACCTGGTTTCTGCCTTGCCTCCTGATAAAAACGGTTTTCGCGGAGCAGTCCTGGTTAAACGGGGACGTTACAAAATCAACGAACCCCTTCTCATCGAAACCAGCGGAGTTGTTCTGCGCGGCGAAGGGCAGGACGAAAACGGGACGATTCTGATCGCTGCGAAAAGAAAACAACATTCCCTGATTAGCATTAAAGGTCAGAGTTTTGGCAAAACCAACGGGAGGATTAGCCGGATTTCGGGTTCTTATACTCCCGTCGGCTCACGTTCACTCAAATTGGACTCAACCAAAGGATTGATTGTCGGCGATCGGGTTGTTGTTCGCCGGATCGGGAATAAAGAATGGATTCACGAAATTAAAATGGATCAGATCACCCCGCGTCCACAAACCGGCGGAACCAAACAATGGGAACCCTTTAATCTTGATTTTGAACGTGTTATCACTGAAATCCAGAATAATCAAATCACAATTGATGCTCCAATTGTTTGTGCTATCGATGAACGCTGGGGCGGCGGCGAGGTATTGCCCTTTGAGACGAACGGAAGAATTCAAAACATCGGGATCGAGAATATTCGCGGTGATTCGGAATTTGACCCGAATATCACTGCCGTCAATGAAAACAAAGAAACATATTTCTCTGACGAACAACATGGCTGGGATTTTATTTCGATCAATTTTGCCGAAAACGTCTGGGTTAAAAATATAACCGCCCTTCATTTCGGGTATTCGGCGGTCAATATCGGTCAGTCTAAATGGGTAACGGTCCAGGATAGTAAATGTTTGGAGATGGTTTCGGAAATAACCGGCAGCCGGCGCTATTGCTTCAATATTGACGGGCAATTAAATCTGGTTCAGCGTTGTGAAACACAAACCGGAAGACATAATTTTGTTTTAGGCGCCCGGGTGTGCGGTCCGAATGTTTTTCTCTTCGGAAAATCAAGCAATTCATTTGACACCAGTGAGCCGCATCATCGCTGGTCGGTTGGCGGTTTGTTCGATAACATTCAGGCTCCGATGGCGTTTCAAGACCGTCAATGGATGGGCACCGGTCACGGGTGGGCGGGCGCAAATTATGTGGCTTGGAATTGCGAAGGACCGCTCGTTTGCCAAAAACCGCCAACCGCCCAAAATTGGGCCATCGGACAAGTTGGGGCAAAAGAAAAAGGGGCCTTTGCTCCGCGTGAAGATGGCTACTGGGAATCACTCGGACGGCATGTTGATCCGCAGAGTCTTTATCTTCAACAGCTTAAGGACAGGCTTGGAAGTTAGGCGAAATAAACTTCTAAACAGGTATTAACGACTGTCAACGACAAAATTCATCCTGTTTCGATCTTTTTTTTAGAATGGGAAAATGATTTTTCCTAAAACAAACTGGTGAATTTATTTGAATAGAAATACGATCATGAATTTAAGCCTCAGGTCATTTAGAAAATTCCGGAGGGTCAATCCCTCAGATCGGTGACACTCGAATTGGTTTCAGGGAATTTCGGATTCGCAAGAGGAGACATGGCGACTTAAAAGTGGGTAATGGAAACCATATCGGACCGAGTCGTTAAGGCATTCTGGGAAAATCGGCGAGTAAAAAAGCAGGCGAACTTTTTGAAAATGCCGAAATCTTAACCGCACCCGATCCGATTGAGAGAACCCCCAAACATTGTGGAAACGAACAATGAGTAGTAGCTAAAAACTTCAAATGTTTTTTCCCAAAATGAAGAAGTTGAACCAAATTCAATTTCAGGTAAGTTTGGTTAGACTAGTTAAGGAGAGATAAAGCTATGAAGACAGTTTCGACTTTTGTGGCAAAAACAAACTAAATGCGCTGATTGCCGCCGCGAATAGGGGGGAGCCGCAACTCATTACCAAAAACGGTGTGGAAACTGCCGTTTTGATTTCTTATGAGGATTATTTGAAATTAACGGCAAAAAATGAGTCCTTTGTCGATTTTCTTCTGAATAGTCCGCTTAAAAATTCAATAATTGACCTGTCAGGTTCGAAAGCCGATGCATGACCTAAACCGATTAAATTTGATTGAAACTAAAATAAATGAACTATCATTTAGATAATTGTTTGATTTTTAAGAAGCCGCAGCCTGAGCCAAAGGTCATCA
>DAORIL010000931.1:0-2265 GCA_035438525.1 Pyrinomonadaceae bacterium | reverse complement strand
TACAGACTTTTCAATCAGCCTTTTCCGCTTGAAATTGTTGAAATTGAAACGCTGGAAAAGTTTCAGATTTTAGAAGATTTAGAAGCCGTTGCCGTTTCGACTCCGCACACGTCCGAAAGCCATGCCATCCGCTTGCAATCGGGCGAAAAAAGTTTGGTTTATACGGCTGACACAGGTTTTACGATGGTTCTCGGCGATTTAGCGCGAAGTGTGGATTTGTTTGTCTGCGAATGTTCTTTTTTCCAAAACAAACCTGTCGAATCTCATCTCGAACTTGCCGAAACAATGCACTTAGCCCGTTACGCTCAACCGAAAAAGATGGTTTTAACGCATTTCTATCCTGAGTGGGACGAGGTTGATTTTGAGAAAGAAATCGCCAAATTCTCGCCAATGTGTGAGGTGATTGAAGCTAGAGATGGGTTGCAGATTGATTTTTAGTTTTTCAACGCAAAGGCGCAGAGACGCAAAGATTTATTGGAAAATAATTTATGCAATTTATAGCTCTGCGTCTTTGCCACTTTGCGCCTTTGCGTTGAAATCATTTTTGAGGACTTATTTTGTAATAAAAAAGAATCCATTTCTATATGCTAATCGAATAATTTTGTGTAAAATTTGGTTCACGAGGGATATTTGTATGAAAGCAGTCAGAGAATTAGCACCGACCAATGACATTGAGCGGATTTTTGAGGCGCAAAAGGCAAATCAATATGCGATTGGAAACACAACGGTTAAAGAGCGCAAAGAAAAATTAAGCCGTTTGTTGAAAGCGATTGAAATTGATTTTCGGGATGAGATTCGCAATGCTCTTAAAACAGATTTTCATAAACACAAAGCCGAAGTTGATCTGGCAGAAATTTTCCCCGTTACAAGCGAGATCAAACATGCTAAACACCATCTTCGCAGTTGGATGAGTCCAAAAAGAGTTGCGACACCGTTGGCGTTTGCGGGTGGTTCTTCGTGGATTCAGCACGAGCCAAAAGGCGTTTGTCTGATAATTTCACCCTGGAATTTTCCAATAAATCTGACATTTGGACCGCTTGTTTCCGCAATTGCGGCGGGAAATACGGTGATGATAAAACCTTCGGAACATACGCCAAATACGTCGGCAATTATCAAAAAAATCGTCGAATCGCTTTTCGATGAATCTGAAATTGCCGTCATCGGAGGCGGAATCGAAACTTCGACTGCGCTGCTCAAACTACCTTTTAACCATATTTTCTTTACGGGTGCGCCCGAAATCGGCAAAGTTGTGATGGAAGCTGCCGCTAAACATTTGACTTCGGTCACGCTCGAATTAGGCGGAAAATCTCCGACGATTATTGACGAAACTGCCAATCTTAAAATGTCCGCCAAACGGATTGCGTGGGGCAAATTTTCCAATTCGGGACAAGTTTGCATCGCGCCAGATTATATTTTTGTTCACGAAAGCAAAAAAGATGAGTTTGTTAAATTAGTCAAACAAAATATTTTAAGCTCATTCGGCGAAAATGCTAATGAATCCGATTCTTTTACGCATATTGTCAACAATCGGCACTTGAATCGTTTGAAAGGTTATTTGGACGATGCAATTGCCAAAGGCGCAAAAATTGTTCATGGCGGAAAAGTTATTCAAGAAGAAAATTATCTTGAGCCAACCATAGTTGAAAATGCCGCATTTGATTCGGAATTGATGAAAAACGAAATTTTCGGTCCGATTCTGCCGATTTTTGCCTACAAAAATATCGAAGAAGTTTTGACCTATATCCGCGCTAACGAAAAGCCTTTGGCGTTGTATATTTTTAGTTCTAATCCATCCAATATTGACTATATTTTGAAAAACACACGCGCCGGAGGAACTTGCATCAACCACAGCGAAATTCATTTTTTCAATAACAATTTGCCTTTCGGCGGAGTCAACAACAGCGGAATTGGTAAAGGTCACGGCAAATTCGGCTTTGAAGCATTTTCCAATGCCCGTTCGGTCTATCGTCAACACATCCCGGGCGCACTCGAATTACTTTTGCCGCCTTACGATAATTTCAAAGAAAGGTTAATTGATTTAACGATTAAATGGTTCTGAGTCTCAAGTTTCAGGCCTCAAGTCAAAAACAAGTTCGACTTGGGACTTGAGACTATGAGACTTGAGACGATTCGATTATGAAACAACAAATTGTGCATCTGGCTTTGGTCGTTGATGATTACGACGAAGCCATTAAATTTTATACCGAGAAATTAAACTTTGATTTAATTGAAGATACGCCGCAATCAGAAACTAAGCGTTGGGTT
>DAORIL010000930.1:0-2265 GCA_035438525.1 Pyrinomonadaceae bacterium | reverse complement strand
CACATTTTTGGGCGTTCACGATATGGAACGCTTTATGAATGAAAAAGGTGCAACGATCGAAGGGTTGAAACTCGCTCAAACTTTTATAATGACGACTCGCGGCACTCCTTTGCTCTATTACGGAGACGAAATTGCTATGTCGGGCGGCGGCGATCCAGATAATCGGCGCGATTTTGCGGGTGGTTTCGCGGGTGATAAAACTAATGCTTTTGACGCGGCGGGACGTAGTAGAGAGCAAAATGAGGTGTGGAATCATTTGGCAAAACTCGGAGCTCTGCGCCAAAAATATGAGTCTTTGCGAACTGGTAAGTCATTGGATTTATTGGATGAAGAACAGCAAATGGCGTATGCGAGATTTATTGGGAAAAATGTTACGTCTGTCATCGTTGTTTTTAATAATGATTCAAAGTCTGCCAAAGTTGAATTCCAAGTTACACCTAGCTCAACTTGTCAAAGTAAGGATGGCAAAGAAAATTTTATTGAGCAGTTTGAATGGGCACGACCAACCGATATTCAACAGCTTTGGCTTTGGAACGGAAATATTTTAACAGATAGACTTGGTAATTTGGGTGATGTAAAAATTGATTGCGGAAAATTCAAACTTACAATGCCAGCACGAACTGCCGGAATTTTTACTGTGAAATAAAATCGAAATATGGATTTCGTTGAGTGGTGGAAAAATAGTTCAAAAGAAGCGTCTGAGGCTCATTATGCTTTGCGGTTTGATGCAATGGAATTGAGCGAAATCAGGCGCGGATTTTTAACCGATTCAGCTCAGCACAAGGTTCATGAGCGTCTGAATTCATTGAAAAAGCGTAATATTTTTCTCTGGATTGGTTGCGGACTACCTTGTCTACTTTTGGGTTTACTGATTGTTTCGATTCTCGGCTTTGTCTTTTTTCGCGCACTTTGGCAAAACTCAAGCAACCCGATTGCCTGGATTTTCTCGATCTTTTTTGTTGTTGTGATGACAATAATGTTGAGCTTAGGAATGTATGCTTTGTTTTTGTGGGCACGCCGAAAATCTTCAACTGCGACTGATTTGCAAAGCAATAAAGTAGGTATTGAAAAAGGCAAAGTTTTTATCAAAATTACTCGGAGCGGAAACAGTTTTAATATTTCTTATCTGATGAAAGATATTGAATATATTTTGTTTGACGATGCCATCGGCTGGGAAATTCACACACATTTTTTCGGTGGTCCGAATATCACCGGACAAACTAGCCGCGAAACTACAGAAGATTACATTTTTTATTTTTTGCCCGAATCGAAAAGACTTTTACATTTTGAATTGGCTTAAAGCAAAATTTTCTTGTAATTGTGCAAGCAAATAAATTATCATCGTTCTAATTTTTGAGAAAGGAGTTTTTGTTGGTATGAATCAAAATGTTGTTGGAGTGATACTTTTTAGCGTTATCGTTGGCATAGCAATTTTTGTGAGCGAATATTTTGCTCCGATTCCTGCGCCGTTGCCCGTCTATGAAAGACCTGTGACCGTAGATACCAAATATTCGTGCAGTCACCGCAGTCGAACAGTAATCAATCAAACAATTCCGGTTGGTGTTGCTGATATTAAAGTTGTGCAAGCGGTTTTGAATCCGCAAGCCAATGAGTTTAATGCAGAATTCCTGATCAAAAAAGAGAATCCGCGAACCGAAGCAGTCGGGATTGCCTTACATTTCTTTGTTAAAAATGGTCGAACTACTCAATATTTAGCGACCGAAACGATAACTGTCGTGCCTGATTTTGATTCCAGAGGAAACGCTACGGATGATGTTACCGCAACTTTTAAATGGCTGAATAATTTTGAGCAGCGCAACAATCTTTATGTAATTGCTGAGCCAAGTTCAAATTACAATAAGAGCAAAGATCTGGAGCCGATATTTGATGAATCAAAAGCGACATCTGTTTTGTTAGATAAAGGCAAATAAAAGTAAAAAGGCAAAAGTAAAAAGTAAAAAAATTGTGAAAAAACATTTGTTTGGGGCAATTTTATTTTGTGTAATTGTTGGGGTGGCAATATTTGTAAATCTCTTCGCTCTTCCCAAACCTTTGCCTGTTTTTGGGTCAACTGATTGTGCTTTAAATTTTGAGTCTGATTTAGAAAATAACCAGAAAAAATTAGGACAACTTAAACTTAAATATTTGATTTTTTATTCAGAAATTCAAAAATTTCAGCCAGTAATAAAATTTGAAAATTGTAATCGTTTAAGGGAGAGGGAGAATATTACACTTCATTTTTTTACTAAAAACAGAAACTCCGCT
>DAORIL010000929.1:0-2271 GCA_035438525.1 Pyrinomonadaceae bacterium | reverse complement strand
GGCATCGCTTCGAGAGCTTTCGTGATTGCGATTTGCTCAGTATGATTATTTGAGACCGGGCGCGATTCAGGAGCCGGGAAAGCTCCGCTCTGCTCGATAACTCTTTCGCCCTTGGCATTAACTCCGCACCAAGCCCAAGTCCCTCCGATGGGCGACGGGTTCATACTGATCACCCCGCCGTCGCAGTAAAGAGCAACTATTTCGTTTTCATCCACTTCGTCCATATTTAAGAACTTCCGGCGCGTGCTTAACTGGTTACGGTATGCGTCCAGATCTTCAATCAAATCCACATCATTCAAAGCATTAAAATCCGGTATTTTCTCGATGATCTTGAGCTTTGCCAACTCGCCGATAATTGATCTAATTTCTTCAATTTGAGCTTTGCGCCATTCCTGACGTTGTTCTTCGGTTAATAAATTGAAGGTGACAGTTATTTGATCAGTCGTTAGCATCATTTTTCCTTCGGTTTATACTCCGGCGAATAAACACGAGGAATTTCGGCTTTGCGGTCGCCGTTCTCAAGTTTCACTAAATAGTTATGAAATTCTTTGGTGTGTTTTTCGTGTTTTTTACTGGCGTATTCAAGCCGCTCGACGGCATCGATCATCTGATAATCAACTCCGAAATCTTCCGCAATTTGTTTGACCGGGTTCTGAGATTTCCAGTCACCGTTTTCATAGAGTTTGGCAATAGGAGCGTGTAGGATCAGCCACAACAGACGCGAACGCTCATCCATCGTTAATTGTGCGATCTGGTCGTCAGTGATGTATGAACTGCCAAGCCGTTCCTTGCTGACACCTAACGCTTTACGGATAATTTCTGCATTATCGGAACTGTAATGACATTGGAATTTCCAAAGTAAATTGGTCAGTTGATAAAGATAATCTTCCGACTTTTCAGGATGATTAAAAATCGTATTTTCAGCATCAAAACTTTTCGCAGATTCAGCTAAAACTTTCCGCCGGACGATTTCGCCGACGTTGACATCAATGATCTCTTCTTTTCGGTCTCGGCGTTCTTTCGATTCGATCTCCAAAACCTCTGCCGACTTTTCGGCTTTTGGAAGATCTGAAGTTTTATTTCTCCAATGAACCTGACAACATGATGATTTCCGGCAAATGATCACTTTTTGCCCGTTCCGGTCACCATGGGCAAAAACTCCATATTCTGCTTTACTGCAAGCATCAAGACTTTTTAAGATCGTGTAGCTGTCTCCGGTGATAATTTTTTCCGGCAGTTTTTTCAGGTCATGGGTTCCGAGCCAATAAGTAGTCGAAAGAATGGGCACGTTGTTCAATTTGGTCGCCGCTTTTTCTACCGGAACATTTTTAGTTTCAACTACAATCTTTTCGCGTTGAATCTGAATATGTTTTTGGATTTTCCCTTCGTAACATTTTCTATTGAGACACGAATCTTTTTTATCGAGTTTGTCGGCAAAAAGTAACGGCTTGGCTCCGGTTCTGTCCGGGCAATTTTCACAAGCTAATCCGTCGGCTCGTAATTCGGTGGATTTGATAGAAAACGGAGCTTTGGATAACTGCAAAAGATAATGAGTTTCGATTTGCCCGATAAACTTCGGCATTGGATACAGGGCTTGCGAAGTATGACCGAAATTTGAAAAAGCATAGACCAAAATTTGTTCTTGATCATCCGCCGGATATTTAGAAATTTCGAGCGCATGGGAAAGCGTGATCTCATTTTTACGAAAGATTTCTTTGACCTTTTCCGACAATTTTAATAACTCTCTGCGTCCGGCAATATAACGAACCGTTTTCGCAGCTCTCGCGGAGATCTCATTCAGGTCAAAACCGCGTTTCCGTTCCATATAGTCGTAGGTTGCAGCTTCTTCGAGCGGATGCGGCTCTTCCCGATGGAGATTCTCATGGAGCTGGATGTCATCAACTTCTTCGTCCGAGAGCTCGCGGACGATGGCGGGAATTTTGGTCAATCCGGCATTTGTGGCAGCCAGAAACCGACGCTCGCCGGCGCACAATTCAAACCCATCGGCGAGCGGACGTAAAAGCACCGGTTCCAGCACTCCTTTTTGCCGGACTGATTCGGTAATATCGGCTAAATTTTCCGGGGTAAAACCAAGTCGTCGAATGCTTTGCGGTTCAGTTTGAGAAACGTCAATTTGATTAAGAGGGATTTCATAATAAGCCTGAGTCGGAGTAACCGGCTTTGCTTCAGCTTTTTGATATTTAAGTTCAAGTTTTCTGCAAAATCCAAATAAGCGATTCAATTCATTGACGTTTTTGAATCCATCAATAA
>DAORIL010000928.1:0-2275 GCA_035438525.1 Pyrinomonadaceae bacterium | reverse complement strand
ACACCGCCCGCCGCCCGAAATCAAGATCTTGCGTCCCACTTGCGAATTATGTTCAATAACCAGTGTTTTACGTCCACGCTTGCCCGCCTGAATTGCACAAAAAAGTCCGGCTGCACCGCCGCCGATGATGATGACATCAAATTTCATTTAAAGAGTTGTAACGCAAAGTTGCACAGAACTTTGTCTTGATAATTGAAGTTTGATAAAAAAGGCAGAAACCCGCACGTTAGTAAGGGTGTCCAAGTTGAGCAATTACAAAGGTTTGACACACATGCTCACGCGCGTGTTTCCGCCTTTGTCAGCTAAATTCTTTTTCACTTTATTTACGTAGTTTAGTATAAATTCTTAACTTAAATACTTCTCTTTCAATATTTTAACGTGATGTTCAATATGTCCAACCATGATGTAAGCCAAAGCGCGAACGGTTATCGGATTATCGCTGGCAACTCCGACATTATCCCAAGCTTTTTTAGATAAATTCTTAAGAAAATGAATGTTAGATTTTCGCAATAAAATCAATTCATCCAATAAATCTGCAAGTTTTACCGAATTGTAATTGCCATTTTCGATATAAGGATCCTGGTCAAACCCCGGAAGCGGAGTTTTATCGGCACGCGAAAAACGAAAAGCACGATAAGCGAAAATTCGCTCACCATCTATTAAATGTCCGAGCAATTCTTTGATCGTCCATTTACCTTCAGCGTAGGCATAAAGTCCTTTTTCTTCTGATATTTGAGAAAAGGTATCGTTTAATTCTTCTGATTGCTTTTCCATTGCAGAAACAACATCGGTTGCTTCCACTAATGAAACGTATTTGTCGTAATATTCAGCATATTCTGTTTTTTCTGGTCTGGTCATAATTTCCAATTTTAACAAAAATAGTGTAATTTTTCGTTATGAAAACTAAACTTTTAATTGTTGTTGCAATTTTATTTTTGTTCGCTTTTAATGTTTTCGCGCAAAAAGCTGAACCAAACCGCATTTCATTTGCCAAAGGGAAATCATCCGCAACTAAAACGAGTTTCTTGAAAAATGGAGAAACCTATGAATATATTTTCGGCGCAAAAGCCGGACAAAAAGTAAAATTGAAGATCGTTTCAACTGCACCGACAGGCAAATTTCATTATTTCAGCTTGCTTGGCGACGGATTCGACTTTGCCACCGAATACGATAAAAATTACGATTATGAATTTACCGCTCCAAATACCGGCGATTATTTATTGAACGTCAATTTTAATCCAACGGCAAAGGTAACTTCGGGTAAATTTTCGTTGACTTTGACGATCACAAATTGACTCTAAATATAACCCAAGTTGCTAGTTATCTAAAAAAGTTGAACCGCAGAGACACAGAGACGCGGAGAATGAAAAATTAACGATAAAATGAAGTTGAATTTCATCAAAGACGAGTGTTTTAAGTTAAATTCACCTAAAAATCTCTGCGTCTTTGCGTCTTGGCGGTGAAAAAAATTATTACTAGCAACTTGGGTTAAATATAATTAAAAGAATGTTTTATGCAATCTTTTGACGACTTCATTCAAACTTTCTTCTTTAACTACAAAAGTTACGTTGACGCTCGAAGCACCATGCGAAATCAGCGAAATATTAATGTCTTCAATAGTTGAAAAAATTTGCGAAGCCAATCCCGAAGTTTTTCGCAAACCTCCGCCGACCACACAAACTACGGCATTTCCATGCTCAACTTCAATCGTTCCGATTCTTTCTAAATCCCTGACAACTGCATCAATCGAATCAGCGTTATCAAGGGTGAGCGAAACTGAAACTTCGGAGGTTGTGACAACATCAACGACCACCCGATGGCGTTCAAAAATCTGAAAAATCGCGCTCATAAAACCATATGCACCAAGCATTCTGGCAGAAGTAATTCGCAAAATCGTCACACCTTTTTTAAATGCAATGGATTTAACTTTGCGCGGAGTTGTTTCTGATTGCGGTAAAATCATTGTTCCGCGTTCCTGAGGCTGATGCGAATTGCAGACGCGCACCGGAATTGCAAAATCTACGGCAGGCTGAATTGTCTTTGGATGCAAGACTTTAGCCCCAAAATAAGCAAGTTCGGCGGCTTCCTCATAAGAAAGAGTTTTTAAGGTTCTGGCTTCGGGGCAAATTCGCGGATCGGTAGTTAAAACTCCGGTCACGTCCGTCCAAATTTGGATTTCCCGTGCCCGCAAAGCCGCACCAACCAATGCAGCCGAATAATCGCTTCCGCCGCGTCCGAGCGTCGTTGTTTCACCGCTCCGGCTGGCAGCAATAAA
>DAORIL010000927.1:0-2278 GCA_035438525.1 Pyrinomonadaceae bacterium | reverse complement strand
ATTTGGTCAAACAAGCCGAAAAACCTGCGATATTAGTTTTAAATAAAATTGATAAAGTTAAGGAAAAGCATCAGCTTTTGCCTCTCATCGAATATTATTCCAAAGAATACGAATTTGCTGAAATTGTTCCTGTTTCGGCACTTAAAGGCGAGGCAGTTGATGAACTTTTAACTCAAATTACCAAACATTTGCCCGAAGGCGAGCCGATCTTTGCCGAAGATGAACTGACTGACCAATCAATGCGCTTTATCGTTTCCGAAATGGTGCGCGAAAAAATTTTGCAGACAACCGGTGAAGAAATTCCCTATGTAACAGCAGTTGTGACCGAAAAATACGACGAATCCGATCCGCTCACAACTAAAATTTACTGCGCGATCTATGTTGAAAGATCTTCGCAAAAGGGAATTATCATCGGTAAACAAGGCACAAAATTACAGCAAATCGGAACTAATGCCCGCGCTGATATAGAAAAACTTTTGGGCAAGCGGGTTTATCTACAGCTTTTTGTCAAAGTAGTTGAAGATTGGCGTAATCGTGACCGCGATTTAAATGAAATGGGAATTACGGAATGAAAATATGCGGGATATTGCTGAAAAAGATTGGAAACATTTCACAAAATTACACCAATTAGCGGTCAACCGATTTTCCAAAGAAACTTTATCGAAAATTAATCAAATTATTATTTCTAAAGAGATTGAATCAAAATATGAAAAATATCTTGAGATTTGCCGATACATCAAAGAACGGGACAAGGTTCTACGCGATTGTTTTAATGATATTCGCCGTTCAACTGCTAAACTACATATTTTAGAACTCTATAATTTAGGCTTAATTAAACCCGAAGAATTTAATCAATTTTCGGATGATGTGAAAAAATTTGTCAATGACTGTAATAAACTCTAATAGCGAAAAACATTGGTTTGCATTAAATATTTTAGTAGATTCGGCGGCATCGGAAGCCGTCGAGTTTGCGTTGAATGAACTTGACGCACTTGGCACGGAAATCAACAATCTTGGTAAAACTCCGACTGCAACTTTGACCGTCATTGGTTATTTTAACGAAAAACCTGATGAAGATTGGCTAAAGTCGCAATTATCCGAAGCCCTAAGAATTTATGATTTTGACGATTCGGCAATCAAAAATGTCGAATGGCACGAAGTTGAAAATCAGGATTGGTTAGCCGAATGGAAAAAGACCTGGAAACCAACTGTGACTGACAAATTTATCATCGCGCCGATGTGGGAAACCGTTGAAAATACTGACAAAATTGTAGTTAGGATTGAGCCCTCAATGGCTTTTGGAACAGGCACCCACGAAACAACCCGCCTTTGTCTGCGGGCAATTGAAGATTTTTACAAAGGCGAAAGCGTTTTAGATGTCGGGACAGGGACAGGGATTTTAGCAATAGCTGCAAGTAAGTCTCAATTCTCAGGTTTCAAGTCTCAGGTTGTTGGTTGTGACGTTGACGAAGATTCAATTGTCATTGCTAAAGAAAATGCAGAGGTCAATGAAACTCCCGAAATCGAATTTTATGTTGGTTCGATTGATGAATCTACCCCAAACTTTGATTTTGTCTTTGCTAATTTGACGGCTGATGTGATTATTCCTTTATTGCCTCTTTTAGTTGCTAAATTTAATAAAACGCTAGTTTTATCGGGCATTTTGAAAGAGCAGGAAGATTCAGTTTTGAGCGAATTAAAGAAATTAGGAATCGAAAATGGTCAGGTTAAAACTGACGGCGAATGGATTTCGATAACCGTTAGTAATTCTTAAAAATACTAGCTTTTATTTTCCCAACAATTTATTTAATGCTTCAAAATCAAAGTTCTCTTCAAATTTGCGGATAAACTCCCGTTTGATCGGAAATCTGTAAATTCCTTTCTTTAATTCGTAGTTCGCATCGCCTTTGCGCCAGTAAACAACGATAAATTGCGGCGAGGCGGCAGACAATTTTTTATCAAAATAATTTTCGTCAAAAACCACAACTGTTCTTGACCTGCTCTTAGGCTTAAACAATTCCTCGGGCACGCAATACTCATCAATTACATCAATTACGGCAGGTTTTTTCGCTGAGGGAGTTGTCATATATGAATCAATCCTTAGATTACAGGCTTTGAGTTCATTCTTTAATTTGGCGACAGTTGCCCGTGTTTGATTATTTGCCGCGATCAGAGCCTTTTTGCTTTCCTCGCGTCCTGCCATTTGCTTATCGGCATCCATTCGAGCGAGGTCGGCAGGCTCTTTGGCAAGATGAGTTTCGAGATTTTTAATAAACTC
>DAORIL010000926.1:0-2287 GCA_035438525.1 Pyrinomonadaceae bacterium | reverse complement strand
GGTCGAAATGCCAAATGGACGGCTTGATTGCGGGGTCCAGGGATTTCCTCCACCGACAACCCAAGAAAGTCATCCTGCCGCGGAAAAAGATCGTTTTCGCGGTGTCCGAATTTTTGATATTACGGACATCAGAAATCCGAAACAAGTTGGCGCAGTTCAAACCTGCCGCGGTTCCCATACGCACACTTTAGTTACTGATCCGAAAGACAAAAACAATGTTTACATCTATGTTTCGGGAACTTCATTTGTTCGTCCGGGCGAAGAACTCGCCGGATGTTCGGACGGAACACCCAAAGATAATCCCAACACCGCGCTATTTCGGATTGACGTTATTAAAGTGCCGCTGGCATCTCCCCAAGATTCGAAAATTGTTTCAAGTCCTCGTGTATTTATGGATGCCAGAAAGGGCGTTATAAATGGATTGAACAATGGCGGAACTCACACGGACAAAGGTATATCCAAACCATCTGACACCGATCAATGCCATGATATTACTGTCTATTCGGAAATCGGACTGGCTGCTGGTGCATGTTCAGGCAATGGAATTTTGCTTGACATCAGAGACCCTGCCAATCCAAAACGGGTTGATGCTGTCAATGACCCGAATTATTCCTATTGGCATTCTGCAACGTTTTCCAATGACGGTAAAAAAGTTGTCTTTACCGATGAATGGGGCGGCGGCCTTGGTGCACGATGCCGCGAAACCGACCCCAATGTTTGGGGTGCAAATGCTATCTTTAATCTTTCCAATAATAAACTTAGTTTTGGGAACTACTACAAATTACCCGCCGCACAAACCGAAAGTGAAAATTGCGTAGCACATAACGGCTCACTGGTTCCGGTTCCGGGCAGAGACCTCGAGGTTCAAGCCTGGTATCAGGGCGGCGTTTCTATTATGGATTTTACTGACACAAAGAATCCAAAAGAGATCGCATATTTTGACCGTGGTCCGATCGATCCAAAAGTTCTCTTTCTCGGTGGAGATTGGTCAGCTTATTGGTATAACGGTTATATTTACGGTTCAGAAATTGCCCGTGGTTTGGACATTTTCGAATTGACCCCGACCGAAAATTTATCTCAGAACGAAATTGATGCCGCCAAAGCATTTCAAGTTTCTGAATTAAATGTGCAAAATCAGCAAAAAATGGTTTTCCCTAACAAACTGGTGGTTGCCAAAGCTTATATTGACCAACTTGAGCGTTCTAAATCTCTGCCAGCCGTGCAAATTACAAACTTGCGACAGGCAATCCAAAATGCTGAGAGTTCAAATTTAAGTTCAAATGATGCAGGAAAACTAAAAGGCTTAGCAGCTTCAGTTGAAAAAGCCGCAAAATTAAATAAAAATGCCGCAGATCTAGTCCGACTAAAAGGTTTGGCTGAAATTTTGAAACAACCTGCTATTTAGGTTCAGTTGTCAGTCCAAAGCAGAAAAGAAAAAGTGATAATTAGTTTGAAAATTAATTATCACTTTTTCATTTTTAAACTAATTAAAGCTCCCTGTTTGGAAAATTTTGTAATAAATTTAATAGAATTTTACTTAGTCTGTTTATCCAACCGGGATAATCGCATTTTAAATTTCCTACTCCAACTTTGACTATAATCAAGGTCCAATAATTTGGATTAATTTTACAATTTCGACAAGTAGTTATCCCAAATGGTTTAAATTCGTATTAAAAATGATTGCAAAGTGCCGATTTTATTCTATTATTACTTTCGGCACAGGTTTCGCAAAGGCGATTTTTTGGAAGCAGTATAATCCAAGTTTTTAATTATTTGTGAACAGTTTCAAACAAAATAAATCCATGGAGCCCCTATGTATCTAACATTTAAATTCCCCAATCGCTTTTCCCCTAAAATAGTTGTTACCACTTTTATTTTTTGCCTTTTCTTTATTGGGCAAAACACCTTTTCACAATCGGATGATGCCCCCCAATATGCTAATGCCGAAGCAGGCTGGCAATGGCGAGCCAGCAGTGATGGAATAACCTATATTCCGGTCTGTTGGGAGAATCCGCAAAATTACACTACTGAAAGACAATGGGTGCAAAGCGCGATCACCAATACCTGGGAAAGTGTTGCCAATATTTCATTCCAGGGTTGGTCACAATGTTTCAGCAACAGTAAAGGAATTCGGATTCTGATTACAGATACCCGTTCAAACTCCCGAATCGGCAGACATTTAGAAGGACGCCCAAACGGAATGGAATTAAATTTCACCTTTAGAAACTTTACTCCAAGCTGTCAGGCTTATAACAAAAGAGAATATTGCATCAAATCAATCGCTGTT
>DAORIL010000925.1:0-2292 GCA_035438525.1 Pyrinomonadaceae bacterium | reverse complement strand
AAAAGTCTCAAAAGCTCGGCTTGCCCGCCTAAACGCGGGTCGCTCGCCGGAAAGACATACGCAGCAGGACCGGCGACTTTTGGTTTCAAAATTGAATTTTTGCTCTTGGTGTAAAAGTTTCGCAGGAAATACTTTCCGTTGGTGGCAAAATGAGCGAGCGAAACTAATAATCCCGTTTGCTGATAATTGTTGTTGTTGCGTTGTGACCACATGGCTTTCGGCAGCGGCGGATTTTGTTTATACCAACGGCGGGCATAATCTGATGGCGAAAGTGTCCGCTCAATCGTATCTGCCCCCGCATTTCCGAAAGTTTCGTAAAGCCGCGAAATTCCGTTATGCGAAGCGGCAATAAACATCAAATAACTCGGCGACCAGGTATCAAAAGTTCCGTGCGTGAAAACTCCGGGCATTCCGAATTTGGTCATTTCGGAAACGTTATTCCAACCGATAATCTGCCATTCATCCGTTAAAATTGGATCAACCCAAGCGTTATAAGGTTGATCGCCAACCGTGTTGTCATACAAATACGGAACAGATTCGTGTAAATCGTGCAGAACTTGCGGCTTCCAATCTTTATAAGTTTTCAAAACATTTTGCGTCAACTTGAGCGAAAGCGACATCGAATCGCGGTTGTTATCGTGAGCAACATAATGTCCCCAATAAACCAACGGTTGCCAATTTTTACCAGGGTTGGCCAGATGCCAATTATAAACGTCAACCATCCGATTCCGTCCGTCAACTTCGACGACAGGAGTAATTAGCGTAATCAAATTATTGCGGACATTTTTGATGTAAGCACTGTCATCCACAACCAAACGATAGGCAAGTTCCATCAATGCGGTCGGCGAACCTGTTTCGGGCGAATGAATAGTTCCCGTAATGTAATAAACCGGCGTGGTGGTAGCAACGAGTTTATCTGCCTCGGCATCGTTCATTCCAATTGTTCGCGGATCCGCAAGTTTGGCTAGTTTCGCTCGATTTTCTTCAATTTTTGCAATATTTTCTTCCGAAGAAACTGCGACTGCAATCATTTCGCGTCCTTCTTCAGTTGTTCCGATCGTATAAACTTTGACTCGCGGACTTACTTTTTCGAGCATCCGAAAATACTTGTAAACATCTTCGGCGTATGGCAATTTGCCGGGTGCGCCGGAAACGTCGCCGAGCACCGCTTTTGGGGTCGGAATATTTTTTGAAGCAGGCAAATAATCTGTCAAAGGCGAATTGAAAAAAGTTTCGGTCGTATATTCACGGATTTTTTTGGTGTATTCCTCATCGATGGGAATATTTGGATCGCGTTCCATTTTAATCAGCGTATTGGTTTGTCCAAAGCTGATGGTGAACGCGAAAAATATTATCGAAACGCACAAAAAAAGCGGACGGGCAAATTGAATAATGTTCATAGTTTCCTCGAAGATTTATCAGAAAGCGAAAATTGAAATGAAAAGACTTGGGTTTTGCACAAGCATAAAGAAAATGAGCATTTCTTTCAACCTGCTAGCGAATAAGTAGGAAATAATTTTAATATCTGGAGAATTACGCGGTCTTTGAAAGAGAAGTTTTACTTGTTAAAATGAAAATCAAAACGTTGTTCAATTAACGACTTGCCAAAAGCATCGGACGCTTTTTCTTCGGTTAGTTCAAAACCATATCTTTCGTAAAGTTTTGTGGCAGTGATCTGTTCATTTGTCGTCCAGAGATATGCCGATTTGTAACCCTTTTCTTTCAAAAAATCCATAAATAGCTGCATCAATTTATTGCCTAATCCAATACTGCGATATTCGGGTTCGAGATAAAAATATCTGAATTGTGCTGTCTCTTCGCTCCGATGCATTAAAAGCAAAAAACCGACGATTTTATCTCCGTCTTCGCAAATCCAAACACAATCTTTTTCCGTGTCATACAAACGATAAAACTCTGACAACCCGCCTGCGACATACGCCTCAAAAGAAATTCCGTAATTATTTTCTTCCGCGTAAAGTTTGCCGTGACGATAAATTACATAACCTAAATCGCCCGATTTCAGTTCGGTTCTGATTGAGATATTTCGATAGCTTAAATTCGATTCCATCCCATTTTTTATCCTAATTTACTAATGAAAATTAAATTTCGATTGACTAAAATCAATCAATCCCAACTGATTGGCTTCGTCTTTCGAGGATTACCGTATTTCGCCACACTCCTGCCAGTTTTGCGATCCGTTCACGTTTGCCGACCTCACGAAAACCAAATTGCAAATGCAGTTTAACGATCACTGTATTTTCAGGAAAAATACTTGCCTACGGCGTCAGAATG
>DAORIL010000924.1:0-2298 GCA_035438525.1 Pyrinomonadaceae bacterium | reverse complement strand
ATAGTTTTCTCTACACCGGAACCGCATTAGGGACATTATTTTTCATTATTCCCTCAGTTATGATTGGAATTATGATGAAGATGAGAATAAATACCTAAAATGAATCGTAGTGAAAGTAAAGCGTTTTTTTTTGACCAACTTGTTACTCTCTACGAAATTTAGGTCTTTTTTTTCAAAATTTGCTTGAGGATTTATAAAATTGAATTTGATCTGCTAGCTAGGATCAAAAGTAATAAGTATGCTTTTGGAGAAATTTCACTTCTGTTGCTTCTCAGTATAAAGCTATAATTCAAGCGTGAGCATTTACCCCATTCGGAATTTTGTCGTCATCCCGACGAATAAATGAAAAATAATTTATTACCAGACAAACAATAGCGAAAACTGAGAGTAGCGCAAATC
The DNA here is from genome assembly GCA_035438525.1 of Pyrinomonadaceae bacterium. Taxonomy (GTDB): domain Bacteria; phylum Acidobacteriota; class Blastocatellia; order Pyrinomonadales; family Pyrinomonadaceae; genus JAIBCC01. The sequence goes on along the minus strand of DAORIL010000924.1, from coordinate 1,899 downwards.
CGATGGTGTAATTTCCCGACATTTCTTTGACCAATCCGAGTTCGATCGGAGGAAAAAATCCCCCAAGGCCGCCGAATGCCCCAACTAATCCTGTTACTGTTCCCGTTTCTTTTGGGAAATACTGCGGAACCAATTTAAAGATCGCACCATTTCCAAGCCCTAAAGCTGCTGCACATCCTAAGGACCCAATTGTAAAAGGAAAAATTGAAGGAATACTAAGTAATAGAGCGAAGCTGGCAATTGCTCCAAATACTATCACTAAAACTTTCGATCCGCCGAATTTATCCGCTAAAATTCCGCCAACGGGACGCATTAAGGTTGCTAGAATTACAAAACCGGCAGTTCTTGCCCCTGCATCGGTAGGTGTCAGATTAAAAAGTTCTTTCAAAAGTGTTGGTAAATAAAGTGCGAGCGCGACGAAACCGCCAAAGGTCAAAAAATAAAACAGAGCGAGTATCCAGGCGATTTTTGAACTTTTAAACACATTTAAATTTTCCGTTAATGTTTTCGGTTTAGTAGTAACAGCCGCATCCTTGGCAAAAAGATAGAAAATAATCCCCCAAACTAAGGTTATAGCACCAAAAACATAAAAAACTAATCGCCAATCGCCAAATTGAATAGCCAAAACAGGTGCGAAAAAGACAGCAATTGATTGACCGATATTTCCCGCGCCGTAAATGCCGAGTGCTGTTCCCTGCTTTTCAGGAGCAAACCATTTTGAAGTAAAGCCAACTCCAACCGGAAACGTTGTTCCGGCAACTCCTAAAAGTAAACCGAAAACCAATAACTGCGAGTAACTGGTCGAAAGTCCGATGGCAACAGCCGGGATTGCAGAAAATATCAGCAGTGCTGCAAAAACCTTACGACCGCCAAACCGATCGGCTGCCATTCCTGCAAATAGCCTTCCTATCGAACCTAAAAGAACCGGTATAGCGATCAATAAACTTTTTTCCGTTGCTGTGAGTTTATAGATCTCTGTGAATTTTGGAGCCAGAGCAGCCACCAATCCCCAAACTGCGAAAGAAACTGCAAATGAAATCGTAGAAAAAAAGAGTGCTCGTGATGCGTCTGATTTATTTATATTGTTATCCATAAAATTTTAATTACTCAGCCGGGGAGGGGTTAGCAAAGTTCATGCCATGTCCTTCCGCTCCCTTAACATTTAACGTAAACGTCTTAAACACTTAAATTGGATATATTTTAAAGTTAATTACCTTGAGCCGAAACAAAAAATCAAAAAGCAAGTGAGGAAAATTACCCACTGCTTTTTGATCAAATCATCACCTTCGAAAGTAAAGTTTATGTTTTCTGATCAGCGTTTGATTTTGAATTAATAACCCGGCGTGACGCGGGTTTCCACCATAAAAAAATTGTCAGAGCAATCAGCCAGCATACCCCAGATGCGATGACAAGTGGCAGTAATTGCTTAAATTCGCGGGCTAAGGCGGCTTCCACGGCGGCGGAAAGAATCCAAAGCTGTGCAATATTTATCATTACTAACAGAACTAAACGCGATTGCCAAACCGCTGTCCATCCACGCACGGGAAGACGTTTATCGGCACGAAAATTCGGCTGATTGGAAATTGATCGGACCTGAAAAGCCGGATGGGCAACGTCATTTTTTTCGTATTTATTAACTTTTTTCATTACCGCGCTCCGTTCGGTTAACTGCCCAAATTTCTCCGCCTCGTTCTTCAATCTCAATTTTGTCCAATGGGCGTGGCGGTGGTCCATATAAATTTTTGCCATTGTGAACGTCAAAACCTCCGTCGTGACAGGGACATTCCAGACGGTCGTGATCTTTTGAATAATAGACCGGGCACGAAAGATGAGTGCATTTTTGACCGTAAGCATAAAGTTTTCCGTCTTTGGCGCGTATCAGAATCGCCGTTTCTTTTT
>DAORIL010000923.1:0-2306 GCA_035438525.1 Pyrinomonadaceae bacterium | reverse complement strand
GAGAATTTCTTTGAGAATTTTTGAGCGAAACTTTGAGAATCGTTTTCGCAAATTCTATTTATCCCCACAGTCAACCCAACACAGCACGGGAAAAACTTAACCGATGCTGAATTTTATACCAAAAATAAAAAGGAGAAAACAGAAATGTTAAATAAAAATTTATTCGCAATCGCAATCGTAACTTTAGGTTTAGTAATGGCAATCAATACCTTCGGACAAGATAGAGGCAAACGCCCAAATAAAAAGAACCCTGAAATCAGTCGGCAAGATGCACAAGTTAGTTTAATGTATGTTGCCAACCAAGAAGAATATATGGCAGGCGGAATAGCAGATGTTCGTGGCGGAATCAAAGATAAGAAAGAAGAATCTGCCAAAGATTCAACCGCTCGCCGGAAACAAACTGTGAAACCAAACGCCGGATTTATGGATTATACCGATGATGCGTGCAGTGTTTGCGACGGCAAAATCAAAGCCACAGTAAAAACTACGGCTAACGGTATAGTAGGCGCGACCGAAGTTGCCGCCAAAGATATTCGTAAACAATCAAGAGATGCCGCCAGCGGACAAGCAACCGGAAAAACGCAAAAATCAACCAGCCGGATTCAACCGCCACAACCAAAGGGGATGAACAAACATGATTTAACTGAACAGTTATCCATACAGTCGCCAAGGGATGTCGCCAGCGGACAAGCAACCGGAAAAAGACAACATAAGCCGGTCAGAGGCTACAACTTAGGTGACATCACAACCCACGAGCGACGTAAACAACAAAAAAGAGGCAATAACTAATGAAATTAAGTTGGTATCAGGGCGGTTTATCGCCGCCCGTCCAAAATCTAAAAAAAGGAGAATAAAATTATGAAAAACTTATCCGCAATCATATTCGCAATCGCAATCACTACATTTATCAATATCGCAGGCAGCACCAATGTTTTGGCAGATGCTTGCAGAAATGTCAGCTTTACTGTCAAAAATGACCGTAACGGCAATATTGAAATCAAAAAAGTTACCTATTTTAATCAAAACGAAAACCGTTGGCGTGATGAAGATGTGCCGAACACAGAAATCGCTCGTGGACAATCCAAAAAATTCGGCAAAGAAGATTTACAGGATGCCGAAGGTGACAACATTACCAAAATCAAATTTGAATTTGTTGACAAAAACGACGGACAACGCAAAGTGAGCGCAGTTTTTGTTCCCGGAACCCCAAAATGCAGTGCAGAAAGAAATTACGGCACATACAGTATTACAGGCTCATCAACCGTTCAAGAGTCCGATGGTTTTTTAAGCGGTGATTCCTGCAAAAATGTCATTTTTAATTATATCAATGGTCGCAACGGCGAGATAAAAGTCAAAAGCGTTAAATATTTCAACCGCAATTCGGGTAATTGGAAAACCGAAGATGTTGCCAACGAAGTCACTGCCCAAGGCGCAAAAGGCGACACCAATCGCGATGATTTGGGCGATGCGGACGGCGATGATATTACCAAGGTCATTTTTATCTACGAATTTAAATCAAACCAACGCGGTGCAAATTGGAGCGATCCGATTGAAAGTAAAACTTTTGAACCGACAGACCCGCGCTGTCACGAAGGAAAAATCTACGGAAACGGTCAAAAATGGACGATTGGCGAAGAAACCGTGCCCAATAACGATAATAGCTCGTCAAGTGGAAGTTCGGGCGTCAGACCAAGCGGACAAATTAATCCGAATGTCATAGATGGAAATATTACGCCGACAGGACAAGTCAGCATTAGTTTGAAAACGCCGAAAGCCGAAAAATCAGCTTCGTTGATTTACTTTAACTTTGGCGAAAACAGCGAATATACACAGTTTTTCCAGGATACAGTTAAATTGAAAAAAGCGATGGAAGGCTATCAAAGAGTTGTTTTATTGAAAAGCCAGGAAACACCTTCGTGGTTGGATTTGAGCGAAGCCGATGAAAAAAACGCAGATGTTATGATGTCGGCAACCAAAGACAATTTCTTTAACCAAATCAAAGATTTAACGGAAAAAGGTTATTTCATTGACATCTACATCTTTGCACACGGTTGGAACGATCAATTCGGACCGAAAAATAACAACGCTCAAATCATTACATCGAGCGATATTACCGGCCGTTTATCACAATTTGCGACCGGTTACAAAACAATTCCGATTCGCACGGTTTGGGGAACAACCTGTTACGGCAGCACTCTGGCAGAAGAATGGCAAAACGTCGGCGCAAAAACCGTAGCAGGCGCAAAATATGTCAGCTTTTATCCCAATGCTTTCGGCAATTTCATTAATGATTGGAACAAAGGAAA
>DAORIL010000922.1:0-2310 GCA_035438525.1 Pyrinomonadaceae bacterium | reverse complement strand
GCGCATAATGTCACGCACCGTTAGCGTTTGGGAAAATGCTGAAAGACAAAAAGTAAAAGTAAAAAGTAAAAAGTAAAAAGCGGCTAGTTTATTTTTCATTTGGTAGCTGTTTAGGTTTTTAGATGGATTTTACACAAAAACGAAAATAATTGCTCTCCAAATCTACCCACTTTTTAGAATAATCAATGAAAAATTTAACTTTCTTTCCTTTAGTAATTCGAAAGCGGGTGATTTGCGCGAGAGAAGTTATGTTTCATCTTTGACATTCGATATTTCAGGGAACTAAAATAATTATTTGTTCGTAGTTTACTGAGGCATCCATTTTTCAAGTTATGAGTTTAATCAAAATTGTCATCTATACCATAGCTTTTTTGTTGAGCCTGATGTTTTTCGGACGATTCTTTTTTTGACGAATGGCTCGACGAGGGAAATTAAAAACTGAGCTTGTTTTTAGGGAGAACACGGCTCGCTCTCAGGTTCTATATGCCTTCCAAACAGAATTTTAAGCACTAAAAGCGGTCAGAATTGACCGCTAATTTTATTTTTAGACTAATTTTATGAGCGAATTAAGAAAAATCAAACGCGCATTAATCAGCGTTTCGGATAAAACAGGAATTATTGATTTTGCCCAAGAGCTGGCAAGTTTTGGTGTCCAAATTATTTCAACCGGCGGAACGGCAAAATCGTTGCGTGAAGCAGGCTTAACCGTCACAGAAGTTGCGGAAATCACTAATTTTCCTGAAATGATGGATGGTCGGGTCAAGACGCTGCATCCGAAAATTCACGGCGCATTTTTAGCCCTACGCGATAACGAAAATCACGTCAAATCAATGAACGAACACGGCATTGAACCGATTGATTTGGTCTGTGTCAATCTTTATCCATTTGAGCAAACTATTGCCCAAGACGGTGTTGAACTTGCCGAAGCAGTCGAAAATATTGACATCGGCGGTCCGGCAATGATTCGCTCCGCTTCAAAAAATTGGCGTGATGTCGCAGTTGTGACAGATGCCAAACTTTATGAAAGCGTCATTGCGGAATTAAAAGAAAATGAGGGTTCACTAAATTTAGAAACCCGTCAACGACTTGCTACACTCGCCTATACGCGAACTGCCAGCTACGATTTGGCAATTTCTTCATACTTAGCCAAACAACTTTCTAACGAAGATTTAGAATTTCTTGAGCCATTTAATCCACTCGGTGATTTGGTTTTCATTGATTCCGAAGACGAAGACGAAACCGATTCAGAAGGACTTAGCGAATATAAAACCATTGAATTAGCTAAAGTTATCGATTTGCGTTATGGCGAAAATCCGCATCAAAAAGCCGCACTTTATTCAACCGAAGAGTCAGGCGGAATCGCCCAAGCCGAACAGCTTCACGGCAAAGAAATGTCGTATAACAATTACGTTGATGCCGAAGCCGCCTGGAATTTGGTGCAGGATTTTGACGAATTAGCCGTGACGATTATCAAACATACTAATCCATCCGGCGTTGGCACTGGCGTAAACAATTTAGAAGCCTACAAACGCGCACTTTCCACCGATCCGGTTTCGGCTTTCGGCGGAATTGTCGCACTCAATCAAAAGGTTGACGCGGAAACGGCAAAGGCTATTAATGAAGTTTTTACCGAAGTCGTAGTTGCCTCAGATTTTGACGATGAAGCACTCGAAATTTTCAAAACCAAAAAGAATTTGCGGGTTTTGCGCGTGGCAGAAACTAAAAATCGTTCAAATTATACTTTCAAACAAATTTCGGGGGGGATGTTGGTGCAGGAAAAAGATTTATACAATGTTTCCCTAGCAGATTTGAAATTCGTGACAGAACGTCAACCAACCGAAGTAGAAATAAAAGCGATGCTTCTGGCGTGGAAAGTCTGCAAGCACGTTAAATCAAACGCGATTGTTTTTGCCAACCAAAATCAGACAATCGGAGTCGGCGCGGGTCAAATGAATCGCGTTGATTCGGTCAGAATCGCGGCGATGCGAGCAGAACGGTTTGAATTGCCGCTTCAAGGTGCGGCGATGGCTTCGGATGCTTTTTTCCCATTCCGCGATAATATTGATGAAGCCGCCAAGTTTGGAATTTCAGCAATTATTCAACCCGGGGGTTCAGTTCGTGACGAAGAAGTTATTCAAGCCTGCAATGAACACGGCTTGGCGATGGGTTTAACAGGTATTCGACACTTTAATCATTGATAAACAACAAAAAACTTAATGTAACACTTTAAGTTTTTTGTTGACTTTTAAGAAAAGTCAGGTAAAATAGTTTTTACAGTCAAGATTAAGAAGGGACGCTCGATAAGGTTTT
>DAORIL010000921.1:0-2310 GCA_035438525.1 Pyrinomonadaceae bacterium | reverse complement strand
ATCTCGATCTTTAAACGGTCGTGGAAACGAATTTGTTCAATTTCGACGTATTTGTTCAAGAAATCCAGTTCCTGCTGCAAAGAAACTTCCTGCACCTCTAATTTTTCGAGCGAGAGTCTCAATAAATCGCTCAAATCCGTAATCATTCTTTCGGCAGATTCGGGGTCTTTATAAATCAATTCAGAAATCGTATTAAGCGTGTTAAAAAGAAAATGCGGCTGCAGTTGGAATTTCAAAACCTGGAGACGGGATTGTGCTAGACGGGCTTCGAGCTGCGAAGTTTTTAATTCCCGCTCCTGATATTTTTGATAATATTTGATGGTGTGATTGAGCCCTAAAGTTCCCCAATAAATACCAATTCCGAAGTGAATATTTATCATCAAAAAGACTTTATAAGCCTGCCAATATGATTCAAAAGGTCCTGCCGGGGTGTAACCGAGTTTGGGCAAAAAATACGCATCAACCGAAAGCTGACAGAGCGAAATTACAATGCTAAAAACCAAGTGAAGCGGCATATTTTTCCACCAATTCGCATTGTCCAGCGGAAATTTTTTGATAAACCACAGAATCACCGGCATAAAGCAGAACCAAACCCAGCCTGATGACAATTGCCAGGAAAGAATTTTCCAAAATGACGGCGGGTCAGGAAAGAGCTGTTGTTGGAGAAATGATTGACTGGTAAAGAAAAAAGCAAAAAGTGTCCAGATGCCCCAAATTGCCAGCCATTTCAACCATCCCTGATTCCAACGTAATTTTTGACTCATAACTATATCCATTGAGCATCAAAATTCTCTTTCTCACAAGTAAACTGTGACAAGTTGCCGTATTTTGATGACCAAATGCGCTTTTTTAATTATCTAATAATTTGAGTCTTTCTTCAAAAAGTTTAGTCGAAACTGTCAAAAAATCGTGAGAGGTGATTAGTCCGATCAGCTTTTTATCATTTACGATCGGCAAACATCCGATATTTTTTTCGCGCATTAAATTTAATGCTTCAAGTGTCGGGGTCTGCGGAACAATAGTAATTAAATCGGTTTTCATAACGTCCCGAACAATTATTTCGTTATTTTTCTTAGCGTTTTCAGAAGAAATTAATTGGAGCAGATCACGTTGTGAAATAATTCCTATCAGATTTCCTTTGTCGTCTTCGACCGGAACATGGCGAACATTTCTCCATTTCATCAAATTTGCCGCCAGTTCAATCACATCTTCGGGGCGGACAGTGAATAAATCACGCGTCATAAACTGCTCAACGGTGCGGTAATTATCTATCCATTCCGATTTATCTTTGACTACCGCTAATTTCCAATTATGGACTGGTTCATTTATTTCCTGATATTTTTTCATCGTGGCAGTCAACGAACGTAAACGAACATTGGCTTTAGCGACCGGATTCATTTTTGCCCACGAATCAAGCACCCATTGCGAACCCGTTTTTTCTTTGGAAATACGCTCTTCAACGATTCCCAAATAGCGTTCAATATCAGCCGCATCAATATTTGCCAAACGCAACCCGTGTCGCGCCCGCGGAAGCAATTCTTCTAAAATTAGCCGCGAAGTCCGATGATTTTTGCCATCGAGCCAAGCCATTTGCGATTTTAAACCGTAACGTGCAGCTGTGAAAAAATTATTTCGCGCCTCGTCAAATGATATTTTTTTGGTCACATCGCCATATTCATTTGGCAACGCCATCATTAAGCCCAAGAAAAAAGCTGAGTTAGCCATTTCATCAGCCACGCTCGGACCTGATGGCAAAAATCTGGCCTCAACCCGTAAACCAGGCTTATTATTCATCACGCCGTAACACGCCCGATTCCAACGCCAAATCGTGCCATTATGCATCCGCCACGCCGAAAGTCCGGGAATTCCGCCTTTTTCTAAAGTATCAAGCGAATCTTCTTCTAACTCGCGGGTTAAAATTATGCGATAGCGTGCCACATCTTCGTGGAAAACTTCCAATATCGAATCCTTTACCCAATCGCGTCCAAAAGTTACACGCGGCGTTTGATTTCGTGATTGATGGATGAGCGAACGGGTATCGGTAGCCTGTTGAAAAAGAGCTACACGGGTTTCCTGCCAGAGTCGACGACCAAATAACATTGGCGAATTGACTGCACCGGCTAGAACAGGCGCTGCAACCGCTTGTGCCCAATTATAAGCATTAACGAAATCCTTGCTGTCAACCTGTAAATGTATCTGAAAACTGGTATTGCAGGTTTCGCTCAAAGCGTCCTGGAGAGTTAAATTAATTTCGTCCAAGCCTTTGATATGAACAACCCGATTTTTCCCGTGGAGCTCGGTTAAGATTCG
>DAORIL010000920.1:0-2311 GCA_035438525.1 Pyrinomonadaceae bacterium | reverse complement strand
CCATCGTGTTTCACGAATTAAACTAATTCCTACACTCAAGACATTATAACAAAGAACTATTCAGTTGTTGCAAAATCTACTAAACACTGCTGTTAATTAATAAACAATTTTGTGATCTAACAAACTTTTCAAGGTCGAAAAATGACGGAGAAAAGTTTGTTTTGGTTGGGCGAACTTGGGGTAGTAAAAGACTTGTCGCGGAGCTAAAAAAAATTTATTTTAACTTAATTTTCCTCCTTTTCGTTCTTTTCGTTTCGGTCAATCGCGGTTCTGATTTCCGGGGCTACCTTGAGACTTTGAAAAAACTTGAGACCAGATTTTTCTTCAATCGTCTTTAGATTCGTTTTAAAGGTGCGCCAGTTCTCGTTGCGGATTCCCAAAGTGTTGGGCATCATGACACAAATGATTCTATTTTCTGCCGAAATTTCTTTGATGGGCGTTTCGTTTGATTTAAATACGACAATCACCTTCCAAAAATATTGCGGGATGGTGATCCGTTGATTGATCTTTTGCACCGGTGGATTGGCAATGCCGCCTGCATAAACCACGGTTAATTGATTGCGGCGGGCTAAACTGCGGGTGAATCGTTCAAGTTTTTCCCACGGTCCGGCATTTAACTCATTTGTTTGGGGCGACATATTACTCATCAGGAAAGTTCCGGAATTGGCTTCGACAGAATTTGTGCGGTCGGCACTGGGAGCTAAATGTCCGCGATCAAAACCTGATCTGGAATAATCCGATGGCACTACCTGACAGTTTATTGGCAATCGCGCGTCCGGGCGAAAATCGTTCTGACGATCAATTGCGCCGAAGTCATCTTTCGTGACCGTCCACGCAACCCAGTTCGGGATCAAACTTTGGCAATTGTATGAAATTACTAAAAAATCGTTCTCTAAGAGAATCTCATTTTTCTTATTTTTGGATGATGGGTTGCCAAGCGGTAACTGGCTGGAAGGCTGATGTGTCTCAGAGTTTTTAGCGGCTTTTTCAAAGTTGGCAAAAATCGTCTGCGATAAAAATTTTGTTAATTCAAATTTATCAGCCGACCAGTTCCAGAATGAAAATGTCGAACCGCTAAGTGAAAAAAACAGTGAAATATAAAAGCAGGTCTTCATCCATTGTTTAGCAAAATTGGTAATCACCAGAGCGATCATCAAAAGCAAAGAAAGGACGATTGCTGCCATGACCAGCAACCAAATCGAAAAGTTGTTAAAAAATATTAAGAACATCTGATGATTCTATCAGATTATCCACAACTAATCTGAATACTTAGGTTTGTGGGATTCTACCGTCAACCAAAGTTTCTCGCCAGCTTGTTTTAAATGGCAATTTATGGGCTTTGATCAGGCTGGGATGGAAGTTTGGTTTTGTTTTTGAAGCCGCACGGATTCTGTTAAAATGCGGTTAATTTCCTGCGATAAGGTTCTAAACCCGGATTTAGCAGATTTCTGTAATTCTACTTTTAATTCATCCGGGACATACGCGCCAATAAATACACCTTGACGGTTTGATTTTCCTGACTTTGAATTGTTATCTGAATTGTTACTCATTTATAAAATAGATACTCCTTTTGGGGTTTTACAAACCTCTTCAGATTTGTCGTTAGTGATTATGGCAAATTTCATAACAAAAAACAATAAGATGTTTTAACATTCTTTGTTACATTTGAGTATTTCATATAAGTCTTTAGCATTTTACTTTTTTAATTGTCTCAATTAATCCGTCAGTTATGGGATTTTTCCAAAAAAAGAAACTTCTGATTGTAAAAATCAGAAGTTTCAGTTTCAGCCTTCTCCGCTTAAAATGAGTTTATTCAATCCTGACCTGGCGGGGTCTGATCGAATTAGCTTTCACGTTTTCTATCACCGGATTTCCCTGCTCATCGAGCCGGACCGATTTATGAATAGTTTTCAGCTTATTAAGGTCGGCGGGTTCGGTCGTTGCCGTTTTGACAGCTTTTTTCTGCTTGAAAATTCCTTTGAACTTCGAGAAAGTTTCTTTAGCTTCGGAAACGGTTGAACTCGCTTGATTTATCTCGGATTTGATCGTTGATAAACCTGTTTGAGCCTGTGTCGAGACCGGATAAAATAAAAATCCGATCAATAAAAGAACAAACGCTGTTACTGCGTATTGATTTTTCAAAAAATACATATTGATTTTCCTTTGTGTTTTTTTTATACAGAAGTTATAGCGATAGAGCTGCTATGGAAGGAATTATATCCGAAAATTTCTTATTAACAAACTCTTTTAGCAGTTCTTGTTAATTCTTAGTTTTTTTAGAAAATTATTTGGAAGTGATTTGATGATGGTA
>DAORIL010000919.1:0-2322 GCA_035438525.1 Pyrinomonadaceae bacterium | reverse complement strand
GACAGATCATCTGTAGCGGGTGCAGATGTTGACAGTTCAATCAACTTTAGCCGAACAATCAACAGTAATTTTACAGCTTTTGCCTTGCCTGCTTCGGGTGCTACCAGCATTGCTGCAGGTGATTTAACCCGTTTGCAAAACACCATCAACGATGTTTTGGGGCGGGTTGGGTCTTATACCCAAGCATTTGTTTCGGACCCGAATAATCCTAGTTCATTTGCTAAAGCGGGAACTCGTTGGGAAAATGTTGCCAAATATCCCGAACTTGATTTTTATTTTCAAGATAATTGGCGGTTGAAACCAAATTTTGTGATTGATGCCGGAATTCGTTGGGAAATCAAAATGTCACCACGTTCTGGCACCGGTCGCCCGATTTTGGCACCCGATAAACCATTTACAATTGGTTCACCTGCCACAAATTCATTGAAATGGGTAGAAAAGAAACTGTTTGACGATGATTACACGGTTTTCTTGCCCACTTTTGGATTTGCCTGGGATCCAAGTAAAAACGGAAAAACTTCAATTCGGGCAAATTACAGAATTGCTTCCGATAGGTTTGGAACTCAATTCTTTGGTGCTTCAATTTTGCAAAGCGCACCCGGTAATACCTTCGCCGGTAACGATAATGGTGCATATGGTGCAAGTGGAGGGCTATTAAGAAACGGACTTCCGGCGATTACGCCAACTTCGTCACCCGCTATTCTGGCGCAGCCTCCCGCATTTAGCACAAATTCGATTAACGTAATTGATCCGGCAGTCCAATTCCCAAGAGTTCATACGGCTTCGGTCAGTTTCCAAAAAGAAATTTTCAAGGATAACGTAATTGAAGTAAACTACAATTGGAAAAAAGGAACACATCTCTTTGGTGGTTACAATGCAAATAACGTCAACATAAATGCCAAAGTCAACGGTATTACCGAATCATTCATCGAAGCCTTTAATCAAATAAGAGGAAGCACTGCTTATAACAGTCCATTAATTAATTTCTTGGTGACGGGCGATGCCGCGAACAATCGTGGAACGGCTGCATTCAGAGCGTTAAATGGAACTGCAATTACACAAGGAAGTGCAGGAACACTTGCCCTTGCCCTTTCTCAACGGCTTTGTGGTTCAGGTGATACAACGGCTAATGCAACTGGTGCGGCATTTTGCACAACAGCTCAAGTTAACCAACGAACCTTGGATATTACCAATAACAGCGGTGTTATCCAACCGTTTTCACAATTTACGGGTGGATTATTTGTAACGGACAGCGAAGACCGTTCACAATATCACGGATTACAGGTTTTGTTCAGAAGAAGGTTGAAAGCCGGATTAAACTTCCAACTTTCTTATACTTGGGCATTGTCGAAAGATACTCGTTCATTTGATCCTGTTTTCACAACAGTTTCAACTGGAAGCGGACAATCTGCGGCAAATACTCCTTTGGATAACAATAAACGTAATTCAACCTACTCTTGGTCGGATTTCGATAGAAGACATTCATTTCAAGGAACGTATGTTTATGAATTGCCCTTTGGAAATGGAAAACCATTTGGTTCGGGATTACCATCAGCATTGCGTTATGTAATTAGTGGTTGGCAAGTGGCTGGTGGAATCCGGTGGACATCCGGCAGACCGTTCACTGCCTATGACGGATTATTTACCGTTTCAAACACGGTGGCTTCATTTGCAAATTGCAGCAGTTGCACCAGAGATATGGGTAAAGTAATTCAAGCAGATCCTTCGGGTGCTGGTTTATTGAGAAACTGGTTCTTTACTCAAGAACAGCGATTGCTTTTTAGCCAATCTAAACCGGGTGAAAACGGAAATCTTCCGCGTAACTTCTTTATCGGTCCGAAATACTTTGAAACTGATTTATCATTTTCAAAGAAATTTAAAATTAGTGAACGCTTCAATTTTGATTTAAGAATTGATGCGCGAAACTTAACAAACACTCCAAACTTCAATTCTCCAAGTTCAAATTTACCTGCTGATTTTGCGACAAACGGTTTTGGCGGGTCATTATTTGGAAGAATTAACGCTGATGTAGTAAATACATCGCGAAGAGTTCAACTTTCGGGCAAATTAAACTTCTAAGTTGAAAGTAACTTTGTATAAAAAACTCCGCAACATAAAACCTGTGGAGTTTTTTTTTTAGCCAAGCAACCAAATTAAAAATGCAGACATCAATTAGAACTGACGGTTGGTTGAAAAGTTTGTGTTTGTTTATAAGGTTCAACCAACAGTTTTTCTGATTCCTCCTGTTATGTTAGAAGGTGCCCGTTGCTAAAAACAGCGGGCATTATTTTTTGCCTAAAATTTCAATTTATTTGTTGGCCT
>DAORIL010000918.1:0-2324 GCA_035438525.1 Pyrinomonadaceae bacterium | reverse complement strand
CAATTAAATGCACCGAATATTAACCAAAGTAAACAATCGCTTGAGGTTATCCGTTATTCGCCCGAAGGTGAAGTTCCTCTGGCACCGGATTTAAATGTCACTTTTTCGCAACCGATGGTTTCCGTGACAAGTCAGGAAGAAGCTGCCAAAGTGCAGCCTGTTCAGCTTTCACCGCAAACCGAAGGAAAATGGCGTTGGCTCGGAACCAAAACCATTATGTTTGATACGACCAAGCGTTTTCCGATGGCAACTAAATTTACAGCAACTGTTCCCGCGGGAACCAGATCGGCAAACGGTCAAACCTTGCAAAAAGCTGTCACCTGGACCTTTACTACACCTCCACCAAAAGTTGAATTGATGTTTCCGCAGGGGCAGGTCACCCGGCGTGATGCGCTGATGTTTGTCTCATTTGATCAGGAAATTAATCCTGAAGCTGTTCTGAAAACGATTGCAGTTACGAGCAATGGCAAACGGATTCCAACCCGACTTGCCACACAGGAAGAAATTGATAAAGACGGTTCTATTTCGTATTATTCAAAACAAGCACAGCCTAAACGATGGCTGGTTTTTCGGGCTATTACCAATGAAAATCTGACCGAAAATGCGTTGCCTGCTGATTCACCGATTTCGGTAAATATTCAAAAAGGAACGCCGTCCGCCGAAGGTCCGATTCCGACTGACAAAGATCAGGCTTATAGTTTCCGAACCTACGGCGCAATGAAATATGTCAGCGGTTGGTGTAACTATCAAAATAGTAAAACTTGTTCGCCATTTGATACATGGATGATGCAATTTACCAATCCGATTGATGCGTCAACTTTTGCCAAAGAAATGGTTAAAATTGAACCCGCAATTGAAGGTTTTAATGTTTATCCGAGCGGCAATTACATCTATTTTCAAGGCTACAAAAAAGGGCGCACGACTTACAAAGTCACGGTTGACGGTGGGTTAAAAGATACTTTCGGACAAAGTTTAGGACAAACTGCCAGTGCAACTTTTAATGTTGGCAGTGCTCCGGCTGACATTTATTCGCAAGGCGGTTCGATGGTTATTCTTGACCCGAACTCCAAGCCGAGTTATTCGATTTATTCAACTAATCATCCATCGGTAAAGGTGCGAATTTACAAAGTTTCTCCATCGGATTGGGAAGGTTTTCGCCAGTTTATGCGCTACCTTAATTACGATGAACAAAAACGTCCGCCGATGCCCGGAAAACTTGTCTCTGATAAAGTTATGCCGATTCAAACTAAGCCGGATGAAATGGTTGAAACCAGAATTGACCTTTCATCTGTGCTTGATGATGGTTTTGGACACGCGATCATCGATATTGAGCCAACCATTAAACGCGACAAATATGACCGCACCCGAATTGTCACCTGGGCACAAAGCACGCAAATCGGTTTAGATGCTTTTGTGGATAATCACGAATTAGTGGGATTTGCGACGGATATTAAAACGGGCAAACCGTTGTCAGGCGTGGATTTGACTATTATTCCAAACGGCAAAAAACCAAGCGGAAAACAAACTTCGGAAAATACCAAATCTTGGTGGGAATGGTTGACCAGTTGGGGAAGTTCAGAAAAAGCAAATGGTCCGAGTGCCTTTGATGAAAATGGTGAAGAAACGGCTATTGAAGAAATTGCCGAAGCAAACACCAATCAAACTACCGACAATGGAATTTTGCGTCTGCCTTTACCTGAAAACTCATCGCCAAAAATTCAGAACCTTTTGCTGGCTAAAAAAGGCAAAGATGTGGCATTTATGCCCGAACAATCGGAGTATTATTGGCAAGATTACGGTAATTGGTATGACAAAGCCGATATTGATTCATTGCGTTGGTTTGTCTTTAATGACCGTGGAATTTATCGCCCGAAAGAAGAAGTTGCTATCAAAGGTTACATTCGCGTTTACCAGGGCGGAAAACTTGGCGACATTGCCGAGCTTGGCGATAAAGCCAAGAATTTGAGTTACGTCGTGCGGGATTCACGCGGAAATGAAATTGCCAAAGGTAATGGAACCCTCAACGCTTTCGGTGCCTTCGATTTCAAATTCAAATTGCCTGACAATGCCAATTTGGGACAAACAAATGTCCTCATTTCGACCGATTCAGGATTATCCGGCAACACGAGTTACCATTATTTCCAAATTCAAGAATTTCGCCGTCCTGAATTTGAGGTCACAGCCAAAACCGAAACGCCTTCTCCGCATTTTGTGAAAGGTAACGCGTTGGTTTCTGTCGAAGCCAAATATTATGCGGGCGGCGGTTTGGCAAATGCCGAAGCCAATTGGACTGTAACCTCGACTCCGACCAATTATACTCCGCC
>DAORIL010000917.1:0-2327 GCA_035438525.1 Pyrinomonadaceae bacterium | reverse complement strand
ATTTATGTTCGGGATGCTAACGGGCAATTACTCGGTTATGTCAAACAAAAACTTTTTAAGCTAAAAGAGGACATCAATGTTTTTGCTGATGAAGGACAAACACAACATCTGTTCAACATCAAAGCTGATAGAATTATTGATTTTTCGGCTAACTACAGATTTTCCGATTCTTCGGGTCGGCATTTAGGAAATATAAAACGTCAGGGAATGCGTTCAATTTGGAAAGCAAGTTATGATATTTTCAACGCTTCCGGACAACAAGTTTTAAAGATCCACGAGGAAAGTGCTTGGGTAAAGGTAATAGATGCTTTAGTTGGTGAACTTCCGGTAGTTGGAATGTTTACCGGATATATGTTTAATCCGGCGTATTTAGTGGAAAGAATGGACGGCACTGTCCTGATGCGTTTAGCTAAACAACCAGCATTTTTTGAAGGTAAATTCCAGCTTTCTGCACAGGCGCAACCAACTCAGGAAGAAGAAACTTTGGGTTTGCTTGGAGCCTTGACCATGACCTTACTCGAAAGAATGAAAGGATAAAAAGTAAAAGTGAAAAAGCAAAAGTAAAAAATAAAAAAGGAGTTATTTTGAAAAAGCTAGTTATTGTTTTTGTTTTAATAATTGCATCGGCACAAGTCTTTGCCCAAACCACAACCAATCAGACAACTTACAACCGTCCTGATGCCACAGATAGATTTAGAAAATATCTAGTTAATACCGTGGGACCGACTGCTTTAATTGCGCCTGTAATTTCCGCAACTTTTCGACAAATTAAAAATCGTCCCGAGGAATGGGAAAAAACAGGAGCGGGTTTTGCAAGAAGATTTGGGGACAGTTTTGGTCGGAATCTTATCAACCAAACCGTGACTTATGGATTGGATGAAGCTTTAAAACTCGATAGCAATTACTATGTAAGCAAAAAGCCGAACTTCAAATCTAAATTCTCAAACGCCGTAGTTTCAACCTTTACGGCGCGCACCCCAAGCGGAAAAAGAGTGATTGGTGCCCCAAAAATAATTGGAACCTATTCAGCTTCGATTTTAGCCAACGAGGTTTGGATGCCAAAGCGTTTTAATTACAAAGACGGTTTGCGAGATGGTTCGATATCGATGTTAACAAGGGTTGGATTCAATTTAATTCGGGAATTTTTCTTAAAAAAATAAAAAGGCCAAAGTTAAAATCGGCTTTCAAATATGGTAATCTGTTCTATCACATATGAAAGCCGAAACCCCGATTCGCAGGCAATATCTGGAAATCAAAGCCAAGCATAAAGACGCACTTTTGCTCTTTCGGCTTGGCGATTTTTATGAGGCATTTGATGATGATGCGCGGATCTTAGCCAAGGAATTGGAGATTGTTTTGACCTCCAAGCCGATGGGGAAAGATTTGCGCGTTCCATTAGCCGGAATTCCGCATCATTCGTTGGAACGGCACTTAGCAACACTAATTTCACGCGGACATCGGGTAGCCATCTGTGATCAAACTTCGACTTTTCCTATCAAGGGTGATGACGGAAAACGATTGATTCAACGTGAGGTTACGCGAATTGTGACAGCCGGAACTATTTTTGAGCCGACTCTTTTAGAAAGCAATTCAAATAACTTTTTATGTTCTTTTATCAGTGACGGTCAACGAGCCGGAATTGCACACGCAGACATTACGACAGGTGATTTTGCCGTTACCGAAGTTGAAAATGCCGACGCTTTGACTGAACTGCAGCGACTTGCCCCCGCCGAAGTTATTATTACGCAAACTGAAACTGAGTTTAGCAATCAAAATCTCCCAACTTTTTTAACCCGACTAAATCCAAAATTCTTTAAATTTGAAACTGCAAGAAAAACATTATTTCAACATTTCAACACAAAATCGTTGCAACCTTTTGGATTGGAAAAAATGCCACTGGCAATTCAGGCGGCTGGGGCCTTAATTTCTTATTTAAAAGAAACGCAAACAAATGCGGCAGAACAGCTTACTCGATTAAAAAGTTATGATTCCCACGACTTTATGTTGATCGATGCACACACTTTACGAAGTTTAGAAGTGTTGGAAAGTCCGACAAATTCAAGTTTGCTTTCGGTTATAGACCGCACCCAAACAGCAATGGGAGGGAGGCTTTTGCGGAAATGGTTACGTTTGCCATTACTTGATACAACAGAAATTTATCGTCGTCAGGACCACCTTTCATGGTTTAAGGAAAATGGGGTTGACCGGCAAAGGTTAATAAATATTCTTAATGAAATTAGAGATTTAGAAAGGCTTTCAGGGCGAGCAAAAGCAAATTCTATTTCACCATTTGAGCTTTGTGCCTTTGGAAAAAGTCTGGAGCTAAT
>DAORIL010000916.1:0-2327 GCA_035438525.1 Pyrinomonadaceae bacterium | reverse complement strand
ATTGCAGAGGAAATCGGAAAAGAGCTTGGAATTTCAGTCAGCGAAAAAGTAATTTTGATGGCATTAAATCGTTTGCAGGGTGAAAGACTTTTGATAGTCTAAAGAGTTTTCATTCAACCTTACTAATACTCAGGAAACGTCTTTATCTTTTTTTTGCACAGTCTTTTGGATAATTACATTTATCAAGGCAACAATTAGGGAACGCATACCCCCAAAAAGATACTCGAAAATTATCAGGTTCTTTTGAGCTAAAATAATTTTCGAGTTATCGAAATAAAAAACACGCTCGGTTTTTTGACTTTTGTGTAGTCAAAAACATATTCTACTCTTTCATTTTAATGAAAGAGCTAACTGCACAAAACAATTCATTACAAAATTTACCAATCGGAATTTTTGATTCAGGTGTTGGCGGTTTAACAGTCTATCGCGCTTTGCATAATCGTCTGCCGAATGAACATTTCATCTATTTGGGCGATACAGCACGAGTTCCTTACGGGACAAAATCGCTGGCAACGGTGGAAAGATATGCACTGGAAAATGCGGTCTTTTTGGCTTCACGCGGAATTAAAATGCTGGTTGTGGCGTGCAATACTGCTTCGGCACTTGCGTTACCGAAAATCCGTGAAACGATTGGACTTGATGTCGTTGGCGTGATTGGTCCGGGGGCACGAATGGCTGCCAAATTTGCCAATCGGATCGGCGTCATTGCGACTGAAGCGACTGTTTTGAGCGAGGCTTACGAAAAAGCCATCAAACTTGCCAAAGAGTCTGCCGAAGTAATTCAAACTGCTTGTCCTCTTTTTGTGCCTCTCGCAGAAGAAGGTTGGACTCTCGAACCTGAAACTATTTCAATCGCCAAGCGTTATTTGGCAAAAATAATCGAATTTCAGCCCGAAGCTGTTGTTTTGGGCTGCACTCATTATCCGATTTTGCGTGATGTCATTCAGCAAACCGTTGGGGAAAATGTTAAACTTATTGATTCGGGCGAAGCCTGTGCGGAAGAAGTTGCAGATTTGTTAGAAAAAACGGGTTTAGCCAATCCAAATCAAGTGATTGGAAAACGCCA
Organism: Pyrinomonadaceae bacterium; assembly: GCA_035438525.1. GTDB lineage: Bacteria > Acidobacteriota > Blastocatellia > Pyrinomonadales > Pyrinomonadaceae > JAIBCC01. The sequence continues at coordinate 1,261 of DAORIL010000916.1, read as the reverse complement.
ACTTTGCGATGATTTAGACCATTTTTATGTCACTGATGCTGCCTATCGTTTTGCCAAAGTTGCCGAAAGATTTTTAGGCGCAAAGCCAACCAAATTAGAAGATATTGAACTAGCAGAGCTAAAAGTAAAAAGTAAAAAGTAAAAAGTAAAAAAATGACTTTAGACTTTGGACTTTGGACTTGAGACTTTAAATAATGAGTTACGAAAGAAAAGATAAACGCGCGATTGACCAATTGCGTAATACAAAAATCACCCCAAATATTTCTCCATACGCCGAGGGCTCGGCATTGATTGAAATTGGTAATACAAAAGTTATCTGCACCGCTTCGGTTGAAGAAAAAGTGCCGCCTTTTTTGCGAAATAAAGGAACCGGATGGGTGACAGCCGAATATGCTATGCTTCCGCGGGCAACAAACACGCGCACTCAACGCGAAACCCTGCGTCCTTCGGGTAGGACGCAGGAGATTCAGCGACTCATCGGACGCAGCCTACGGGCGGTAGTTGATACTAAAACACTAGGCGAACGTCAGATTCTGATAGATTGTGATGTCATTTTAGCGGATGGCGGAACTCGCTGTGCCTCAATTACCGGAGCTTATGTGGCATTGTCTTTGGCAGTTAAAAAGCTCATGGCGAAAGGCACTTTGAAAAGATCACCGATTTTGAGTGAAGTCGCGGCGGTAAGTGTGGGAATTGTTGGAGAAACTCCTATCCTTGACCTCTGTTATGATGAAGATTCAACTGCCGAAGTGGATATGAACATCGTTTGCACAGGTGCAGGAAAGTTTATCGAAATTCAAGGAACTGCCGAACGTGAACCTTTTTCACGTGAGCAGATGAATGAAATGCTCGGATTAGCCGAAAAAGGTATCAATCATCTGTTTACCATTCAAAGATATGCTTTGAATGGTTAAATAGCGGATGCACCTAATGCCTGGTGAAAATAATGGTAAAGATCATTAAAGTCTTTTAATGCTCGATTTAAAACCAAAGGCAATTTAGGAATATCATTGGTATTTACAATCAGATTAAGATTGCGGATAAAAGCTTCGTGAGCATTAAGTGTTGCTCCGTTGTCTTCGATCAAAACCAAAAACAGACGGCGACGTTCAGAGGAATACATTGCATTTAATTTTTGCTGTAAAATCGCTGCTCCGCCAAATTCAGCCGCAAAGTCAGGCGAGAAGATAAGAATTTCCGTTTTTCCTTCTCGCAGACGCTCATTGGCTTGTGCCGGAGTTTGAGCAAGATAGACCTTGAA
>DAORIL010000915.1:0-2330 GCA_035438525.1 Pyrinomonadaceae bacterium | reverse complement strand
TATCGGTGAATCATTGACAATGATCAGTTTGGCCCCGCCATTTCTAACTGCCTGACGCATTTGTTTTGCGGTATAAGTTTGCTCTTCTTCCGGTTCACCACCAATTAATAAAATTGTTTTAGCGTGACGAATTTGTTTGTGTGTGCAAAGCGGTGCAGATAAATTATCAAAAAACGGAGACAAATCATAGGCATCTGAAACTGCGTAATTATCTGAATTTAATACTTCTTGAGCTAATCGTTTGAGCGTAAAAATTGATTCATTGGTCAATCTTGCACTTGCCACAACACCAATATTTTTGGCGTCCTTCAATTTATCGGCAACAAAACTTATCGCATCATCCCAAGTTGACGGAATTGCTTTTCCGCCTTTTTTATAGCGAATTAATGGGGTTTTAAGCCGATCAGGGTGATTGATAAATTCGTGGGCAAACCTTGCTTTAACATCCAAAAATTCACCATTCAACCCATTAACATATCTATCACGAGCAACAATTCGGTGAACTTCACCACCTCTGGAACCAATACTTAACTGCATTCCGTCAGAGCTGTATGTATCAGTCGAAATTGTTCTCGATAACTCCCAAGGGCGAGTTGAATGACGGTAAACACCATCAAGAAGCGTCCCGGTTGGACAAACTTCGATACAATTTCCGCATTGTGAGCAATTTAACCAACCCCCATAAGTTCCAATGACTGTGTTGACTCCACGGTTTCCCGCTTCGATAACGGTTTCACCCATCCATTCGTCACAAACCCGGGTGCATCTTTTGCACAAAATACAGCGTTGTTGGTCATTGGCAACCATCGGTGACAGAAACTTTTCAGTAAATGCATTTTTCTGTTCCTTAAATCGCTCTTCAACACTTCCGGCAGCCATCACAGTTTCCTGTAAATCGCATTCGCCGCCTCGGTCACAAACGGGGCAATCCAACGGGTGATTTGCCAAAAGGAATTCTGACATTGCCCGTTGAGCCTTTTCGATTTCTTCGGTGTTAGTCGTTACAACCATTCCATCAGTGCAATTGATTGTGCAGGATGTTTGAAGCTTCGGCATTTTTTCAATCCGAACTAAACACATTCGACACGAGGCTTGCACCTGTAAATCGCTGTAATAACAAAATGAAGGAATATTGCAGCCGTTTTCATTGCAAACTTCGATTAATCGTTTGCCCTTTTCGACCTCGTAATCCGTTCCGTTAATCGTAACTTTGATAAGTTCTGTTGACATTTAACTATTTGTAAAACTTAAATTTGATAAATTTATTCGTCTTTCTTTTCTTCTGTTTTTGGAGCTACATTTTTCTTTTTGCTTTTGGGTCTGGATTTACCAAAACTTCCAGCAAAAATCTTACCGCGTCGCGTTCTTTGATCGCCTCTACCCATAAAATTACCTCTTGAAATTTAATTTCCGTTTGTGTTTTTGAACAGCCATTTTTTGAAATCTTCCGGAAAACGCTTGATGGCACTTTGAATTGGCCACGCCGCAGCATCGCCCAAGGGGCAAAATGATTTTCCTTCGATGTTATCGCAAATATCTAATAAAAGTTGTGCGTCTTCGGGACGACCGTTGCCATCCGAGATTCGGTTGAAAATCTTGAGCATCCAATCTGTGCCTTCCCGACAAGGGGTGCACCAGCCGCAACTTTCGTGTTTGTAGAATTCAGTTAAGTTTTTGCTTGATTCAACCACGTCAACCGATTCATCCATGACGATAAAACCTCCGGAACCAACTGAGGAACCGGCAGCTACTAAGCCCTCATAATCAAGTAAAACATTTTTACCAATAATTTGTTCGGCGTTCATAATGTAAACGGATGAACCGCCGGGAATGCAGGCTTTTAATTTTCTATCTGTATGAAGCATTCCGCCACAATCTTCCAAAATGAATTTTTCCAAATCAGCGTAACCCATCGGGAGTTCGTAAACCCCGGGTTTTTTGACATGACCGGAAACTGACCAAAGTTTTGTGCCGCCGGATTTTTCTGTCCCTAGATTTCGCCAATTTTCTCCACCCATTTCGATTATTTGGGGAACTGCGGTCAAAGTTTCGACATTATTTACAACAGTTGGGCAGGCATATACACCTTCAATTGCAGGAAAGGGTGGTTTCATCCGGGGATGTCCGCGATAGCCTTCAAGAGATGAAAGCAATGCGGTTTCTTCTCCGCAAATGTATGCTCCTGCGCCTGTGTGCGTATAGATTTCACAGTTGAATCCGCTTCCCAAAATGTTTTTACCAAGAAGATTTGCCTTGCGGGCTTCTTCGATGGCTTTGTCCATGATGCCGATCAAATAATTGTATTCGCCGCGAAAATAGATATAGTTTGC
>DAORIL010000914.1:0-2349 GCA_035438525.1 Pyrinomonadaceae bacterium | reverse complement strand
GATCTTTTTCGCCTTTGAATGCCGATAAGCGTTGAGCAAGGCTTCGCGCCCGATAAGATAGACTTCGTCGCGGGTTATTGCACTCAGTTGGCGCGGCAAACCTTCGACAATTACACAAAAATCCGCTTGAGCCTCCGCCGTAAAATCCTGTCGAATTTCGGCAAACGCCTGCTCCAGATTATATGAATTATTTCCATTAGACGAACGTAATCCGCGGAGAGTGTTTCGCCCCTCATCAGTGACTTGCCCCATTAATTCAAGAATTCGGGTCAGTTGCGGTTTTGCTTTTGAATTGGTTGGAACATTATCAACTGCAACATTTAGTTGCATCGAAACACTGACAAAACCCTGCAATAAAGAATCGTGCAGCTCTTGGGCAATTCGTGTTCTTTCCGCCAATCTTTCTTCAAAACGTAAGTTTAAACGATTGGTCACTCGTCGGAGCCGCAAACGATATAAAGTTAATAAACAAAAGGCTAAAGCAATGACACACAAACTCCAAAACCACCATGTTTGCCAAAACATCGGCACCATTTCAAAACTGAAAATCGCCTCGTTGCTGTTCCAAATCCCATCACTATTGCTGGCTATCACATGAAAACTATAGACGCCCGGACTTAAATTTGTGTAAACTGCTTCCCGCGCATCGGTCGGTGGACTCCAATCTTTATCAAAACCTTCGAGCCGATACCGAAATTTGACACGTTCGGGAATAGTAAGGCTCAAACCTGCATAGTTAAAAGTAATTCGCTGTTTTGCCGATGGGATCTGCACATTTTCCTGCAATTCAATTGGTGCACCATCAGCCGAAATTGTTTGAATTTGAACGAGTGCCGGAACCGAATTATTTTTTAAACGATTAGCATCAACCATTGAAAGACCCTGACCTAAAGAAAACCAAATTCGCCCGTCTTTATCTGCTGTAACGCTTTGATTGCGTTTTACGCCTTCAACGCTTTTTAGTCCGTCCGGTAATCCATATTCGCGGACATCTTCAGCTGAGATTACACCGTTCAATAATTTTTCGTGGTTCACCCGCAAAACGTGATTTGCCGTTGACAGCCACAGAAAACCATTTTTATCCTGTGCTAAGCCAAGAATTGATTCGTGTAATGAAGGAGGCGTATCAGTTGAAAAATGAATTTGCCCGTTCGGATCGATAAAAGCTACGCCTTTAGCAGTTCCAAGCCAAAGATTGCAAGTTGTATCTTCGAAAAGCGAAATAATATTTTCAGACGGTAAGCCATTTTGGACGGTTAAAGTTTGCCAATTGCCGTTTGAAAATAAACTTAGTCCGTTCGGCGTGGCAAAATACATTTTTCCATCAGCACTTTCCACAATTGCCATGACAGTATTTGAAGCTAAACCGTTGGCGGTTGTGTAGTTTGTAAATTTTCCGTCTTTGAATCGGCTGACACCACCGCTCAGAGTTCCCGCCCAGACTGTTCCGTCACGGCTTTGATAAACTGAATAAATACTGTTTTGGGCAAGTCCGTCTTTTTGCGTATAAGTTTTGGCAGTCCCGTTTGCTTGAATATTTGTCAGTCCGCCGCGCTGTCTGCCAATCCACACATCATTTTTATTGCCGCCCGTTATCGAATAAATTATGTCCTCGGCTAAACCGTCCGCGGATAAATTTTCGATTTGATTCCCTTTTAACCAAGCCAATCCGCCCTTCAAAGGCGCAAACCAAGTGCGGTTTTCGGAATCAACAAAAACAGGTCCGTTTTTTTCCGATGGCAATCCTTCAGCCGTGGAATAAGTAACAAATGTGCTGTCACGATACCGCTCAATTCCCTCGTCATTTCCTGCCCATAAATTACCTTCGCGGTCTTCGAAAAGCGCAGAGATCGCCCCTTTGGTTATTTGGTCGTTTTTTCCCATCACCGTAATTCCGCCGGAATTAAAACGTAAAAGTCCAAGCGTATCCGTTCCGATCCAAATATTTGAGTCGCGGTCTCTGAGCATCGATAAAATTTGAACATTGTTCAGCATCGATGGTGTTCCTTCATTGGTCAACCGATTTCCGTCCCAACGCACAATTCCTTTATCCGTGCCAATCAATAATCCGTTATTTCCATCCGGTAAAAGACAATTGATCTTTTGATCGGGAAGTCCGTCATTTATTAAAGAAAATTCCTGCCCAGTTAATCGAACCAAACCCGCATCACGAGTCCCCATCCAAATTTCACCAGCCGAAGTTTCAGCAATTGAGATGACGATCGATCGGTGGATATCCGTTTTAGCTAAAATTTCCGAAAAATTTTCGCCGTCATATTTGAGAACTCCGTTTACAAAAGTAGAAAGCAGAATTTCATTATCTTTCCCCATTGTCATTGCCGTAATTCG
>DAORIL010000913.1:0-2350 GCA_035438525.1 Pyrinomonadaceae bacterium | reverse complement strand
TTAACAATAAATTTTTTCGATGTAATCTTTAAGCATTCGATCGCTCGAAAACTTAGGAGTCAGCGTTTGGAGTGCTCGTCGCATCCGTCCAATCCATTCAGTCGGCAACCCTTTTTCGCCTTTTGAATAATAAGCCGGAATAATTTCATTTTCCAAAACTTGGTAAAGAGATTCGGCATCCTTGGCATCGATTGTTGCGTCATCTAATCCTTCTTCATCTTTCAAAGGTCCGATAGAAAAACCATTTACGCCGTCATAGCCTTCAATCCACCAACCGTCGAGAACTGAAAAATTCAGCCCGCCGTTCATTGCTGCTTTTTCACCGCTCGTTCCTGATGCTTCGAGCGGACGACGCGGAACATTCATCCAAACATCCACGCCCTGGATCATATAACGGGCAATTTCCTGATCGTAATCTTCCAGAAAAATAGCGCGTTGAAACCAGGTCGAATTTCCTTTTAGATTAACCAGGTTTTGCAAAATGGCTTTGGCGTTACGGTCTTGCGGATGGGCTTTTCCGGCAAAGATAAATTGCACGGGACGCTCAATATTGTCAATTAGTTTCATCAATCGTTCGCCGTCTTTCAATAGCAAATTCCAGCGTTTATAACCGGCTACCCGACGGGCAAAGCCGATAGTTAAAATATTAGGATTAAAGAGGTTTTTATAGTTTGAATGTTCCGGAACAGAGTTGGCATCGCCCGTTTCATTGGTATAAGCACGTTGGCGCAAAAAGGCAATTAGTCTGTTCTTAAGGTTGAGATGAGCGTTCCAGATTTCTTCGTCTGAAAGATTTTCGACAACTTTTTCCCAAGCCTTTTCATCCTTCAAAACCTCTGTCCAATCAGCACCGATTTTCTTTTCATAAAGATGGTTAAATTCCGAAGCAATCCAGGTTAAAGTGTGAACTCCGTTAGTGACGTGTGTAATCGGAACCTCATCAACTGATTTATCTTTGAACATTTCGTGCCACAATTCGCGTGAAACTTCACCGTGTTTTTCGCTGACGCCGTTGGATGAACGACACATCCGAATTGCTAACGGGGTCATTCCAAAAAATTCTGCGTGATCGTTTTCGTCAATTCGTCCGAGCCCGAGAAATTCTTCTTTGGAAAGTTTAAGGGATGCCGGAAAACTATCTTTGAAACATGACAAAAGCAGTTCGGGTTGAAAAACGTCATTGCCAGCTGCAACGGGTGTGTGAGTGGTGAAAACACATTTTTCACGAACATGCGGAATTGCATCGGCAAAAGTTGCGTTCGGATTTTCAGCCAAATATTCAGAAACTAATTCAAGAGTTAAAAATGCCGAATGACCCTCGTTAAGATGATAAACAGAGGGTTCGATTCCAAGTTTTCTGAGCAGACGAACGCCACCCATTCCTAAAACTTTTTCCTGGACAATCCGAGTTTCGGTGTCGCCGCCGTAAAGATGTCCGGTAATTAAACGATCAACTTCCTGGTTATACGGAACATTTGTATCAAGCAAATAGAGCGAAATTCTCCCGATTTTAGCCAGCCAGGCTTGGGCGGTTACTTCGCGTCCGCGAATGTGAACAACTACTTCAACCCGATTTCCGTTGGCATCAAAAACCGGATTGATGGCTAATTCATTTTGAAAGGAATCAATGTAACGCTCTTCTTGCCAGCCATCCTGAGCAATTTTTTGGCGAAAATATCCGAAACGATAGAAAAGTCCGATAGCAACTAATGGAACATTCATATCACTGGCAGATTTCAAATGATCTCCGGCTAAAATGCCGAGTCCGCCTGAATAGATCGGCAAACTGTTATGAACCCCGTATTCAGCACAAAAATAGGCGACCGGATTTTCAGGAGTTAATTTCCCGAATGATTTTGTCGGTTCAGCGAGATATTCTTCAAGTTTTGCAGCAAAGCGGTTAACTCGGGCAACATACGCCGGTTCATTGGCTTTTTGCCAAAGCCGCAGTTCACTGACTTCACATAACATTTTGCGCGGATTCTGTTCGCATTTTTCCCATAATCTGTAATCCAGATCGCGGAAAAGGCTCATGCCGCCGGGAGTCCAAAACCAATAAAAGTTTTGTGAAATCTTATCTAAGATTTTTAAGTTATCAGGAAGATTATATTTGACTGAAAAATTAGTGCCGAAATTTTGTTCGAGCTGCTGACTGGTTGCTGTTTGCATATTTAAAATAGTGTTATTTATATATTCCTTCATAAAAAAGCTAAAATATCTGATGTTTGAAAAATTTTTGAGCATCGGATGCGCTAAAAAAGACAAGGCGAATTTCTCTGATTTGCTCATCATTTTCCAAAAAAACTTTGATCGTTTTTGCGGCAATTGGTGCGGCTTCGTGTTTCGGATA
>DAORIL010000912.1:0-2350 GCA_035438525.1 Pyrinomonadaceae bacterium | reverse complement strand
TTCGAGAAAATGAAGATATTGCCTCGTTTTTCAAACAAGTAAATCTTTCTATTTCAAAACAAAAGCGCTGGAAAGTTGCGGATGAAAGCTATTTATCACTTTTTTCATTTCAAAAACTTTCGATGTATAAAGACCTTGAAAAGAATTTGGAAAAAGTTGCCTCCAATCGGATAGCCCTACAGATTATCCAAAACAAAGGCGAAAAATATATTAATTTGCCGGATGAAATCAATAATATGATTTTAGATGAGCATTTTCCACCAGAAAATAGTTTTCAAGTAGTTAATGCCGATTCGAGTCAATTACGAGCCATCGCTACAGCTGCTAAAAATTACGATTTAGTTTTAGAAGGACCTCCAGGAACCGGTAAATCTCAAACCATAACCAATCTGATTGCTCAAGCCCTTTCGATGGGTAAAAATGTTTTGTTTGTAGCGGAAAAAATGGCAGCCTTGGATGTTGTCTATCGCCGTTTATGTGATATTGGTTTGGGTGAAATTTGTTTGGAGCTCCATTCAACTAAAGCTAATAAACGCAGTATATTAAAAGATTTAGAGCATTCACTTAACGCTTCTTTACAAAAAAACCAACCAACTACGCCAATTGTTTCCCGGTTACCTTTGATTCGTGAATCATTGAATAATTATATCAATTCAGTTCATCAAGCTTTTGGAACGCTAAAACTTTCACCGTTTGAAATGTATGGAGAATTAGACAAGGTTTTTGATGCACCAAAAATGCCATTGAAAGTAAATATATCAGAAACCACAATTGAAGATTTGAATGCTATTTTGCAGGATATAAACGATTTAGTCTTAGCTTCCGATTATGTAGGTTTACCGCATCAACATCCCTGGCGCGAGACGACCAAAACTTATTATTCACAAAACGATTTAGACGAAATAAAAAAACAAGGTAAGAATTTGTTGGAAAATTTGCAAAAACTTTTGGATTTTTCCTTAAATTTAGAAAACACAATTGGACTTCCACTCTTAAAAACACTGCAAGACATTGAAAATATTCGTTTTATCGCAGAAAAGATTTCAACTTCCCCTGGCGCACCGCTCCTTATTTTGCAAAGCAATAGTTGGAACAATCATTCTGTTCAAATGAAGGAGTTGATTAGCGAAGGTCGCAGATTAAAAATCTGGCGGGAACAAATTGAACACCTTTTCACTCCGCAAGTTTTCAAGCAAGAGCCTGATTCAGAAATAGCATATATTGAAAAAATTTCGCAACGAAGGTTTAAATTTTTATTATTTTTAGATCGAAAATTTATCAATATCAAAAAGCGGTGGACCGAATGGCGCCTCGTTTCTTACAAAAAATCAATCTATGAACAAACCGCAGATATGAAATCAGTAGCCGATTATTTAAGCCAACTGAACGAGTTTAAGACAAATCGCCGATTAGGTGCGGAATTGTTCGGAAACTATTGGAAAAGCGAGGTTTCCGACTGGCTAGAGTTGGAAAAATTTATTGATTGGGTAACTGAATTTCGGCAAATTTCCACTTCGTATCGTTTGAAAGAAACGGCATTAAAAACTGCCACTAAACTTTCGCCGGATTTAAATGAAGTCCAAATTTTGCAAGATAAAACCGATGAAATTCAAACTTTGTTGCAGAATTTTTGCCAATTAGTCGGCTGGCACGAGGATTATTTTGCCAACGCTGAAATCGAAAATATTAAAGCCCGTATTTCAGGTATATTTGAAAATATTGATTTAGCCCACCGCTGGACTCCGTTTGAATCAGCTCGTCAAAGATTGGAAAAGAGTTTTGGTCGTGAAGTTTTAGACTGGATAGCTACTCAAAATATTGCATTTGCTGATTTGTCAAAAGCATTTCGCCGCGCATTTTTCCAAACTTGGTTGACGCAGGTTTTGCACGAACGTCACGAATTGCGCGAGATGCACGTTCCTTTGCACGAACAACGAATCAAAGAATTTCAGGAAATGTGCGAAAAAATACTTTTGCAAAATCGCCTCAACCTACTGGGGAAAATTCGGGAAAATATTCAAAGTAGTTTGCAGGATTCAAATGTTAAAGAACAAATTTTGCAGTTGAGGTCGGAATTGACCCATAAAAATATTTATAATCCGCTTCGGTTGACGATGCAAAAATGTATTGATGCGATCAGGACCATCAAACCGTGTTTTATGATGAGTCCGCAATCGGTTGCTCAATTATTGGACACCGAAAATTCAGTTTTTGATTTGGTAATTTTTGATGAAGCATCGCAATTACCTGTTGAAGATGCGCTTGGTTCAATCATTCGCGGAAGACAAGTGGTCATATGAAACCAGCGGAACCAATTTTACTTTCAACATTCTTTCGGCCAACAAAGAGC
>DAORIL010000911.1:0-2350 GCA_035438525.1 Pyrinomonadaceae bacterium | reverse complement strand
AGATGCGCGAGAGCCAGCGCAACTTTTTTTGCCGGAGTAAATCTATCTTCCCCATATAAAATCATCGAATGCGAACAATCGAGCATTACCACCGTGGCACAGGATGACTGATAATCTTGTTGGTGGACGTAAAGGTCTCGGTATTCAAGATTTAGCGGAACAGTCAACCCCTCGCGCGTGATTGCCGAAAGCAAAGTTGCATTAACATCCAAATTTATTGTGTCGCCAAATTCGTATTGTTTGGAACTCAAAGCCGCTTCGACTCCGGTCGCTAAATATTGCGTATCATGTCTGCCGATGGAAGATTTTCCGACGCTTCCTAATAAGCTTTGCAGTTGTTTGTAGCCGAGAAAATCCAATCCTTTTTCGGTTAAATTAAATTTTATATTACGTGGAAGCGGCTCACCAACTTCGCCGTTTCCTGCACCATTTTGCATTTCGCGTTGTTGTTGCTCAACCTCTTTCAAATCCAAATAACCTTCTTCGACTAGACGCTCGATCAATTTATTTATTAATTCTTCCAAAAGTGATCCCTTGAATTTTCCGTCATTATCCGCCAACATTTTTTCAACGTCCTGCGGATGCAAAATCTCTTTTTCGAGCAAGGCTTTCAAAATAGCCTGACGAAGCGCGTCCAAAGAATCATCAACCTCATTTCGTTGCCGGGTCCACCAATAATCATCGTTGAACCCTGAATCCAGCATCATTTCTGACAACGATTGCATCAAATCGCCCAGATTTAAGCCGAAAACATCGAAACCTTTGAACTTTGAATAACGGATAAATTTCATAGCAACCTCACCCAACAACCTGCCATCATACCCTTGAAACGTTATTTGAGAGATGGCATTAGCTAAAATTTCTCTATTCCCCAAACTTAACATATTTCGCTCTCCCCTAAAAATTTTTTTAATTATTAAGGAGTGAAAAAATGAAAAAGTTTACAATTACATTTTTGATTTTACTGATGTTGAGCCTTTCGTTGCCATTGGTAACAAATGCTCAAACTTGTAAACCTCGGCGATATAGATCGGCTGCGGTTCAACGAAGCTATTACAATAATAGTTCTAATTATCGTCGTCCCAGTTATTTCCAACGACACCGTAATGTCAAAAATATTGCACTCGCCACAGGCGGCGGAGCTTTACTTGGTGGTTTGATTGGTGGAAGTAGGAAAGGCATGGGAATCGGCGCATTAGTTGGAGCCGGCGGCGGGGCTTTATACACATACGTTTTAAATCCTAGGAAAAAACGGGCTTATTAACGTATAGTCTTCATCCACGAAGGGACACGAAGATTTCACGAAATTAAGTAAAAACTATTTTTCTTGTCTAACCATTGTTTTAACTTAAAAAAATTTGTGTTTGCTTCGTGAAACTTCGTGGATGATTTTTTTAATTATATGTATCCAAATCAGTTAAATCATCGTAAATCAATCCGCGTCTGTCCCGTTTAGTTTTGGTCATTGCCTCATAACCACCTTCTTCATTACGCGAAATTTTGTTTTGGGCGTAAAGACCTTCTAAAACAAATTCACAGGCTGAAACGAGTTTTCCTTTATCATTTTTGGTAAATTCGAGCGGAACCAGCGTTGATTCAATTAAATCTGGAACGCTTCTGAGCAACATCACACATTCATCCGCCGAAGCGTTATCGGAAAGTAAAAGTTTATTGCCCTGGTCAAACCAGTGAATTGTCGGAGCAAAATCTATCCCCAAAAAGAATCCTTCAAAAACCACACCGCAAGCTTTTTTGATTAAATCCCGCGCCATCCGATTAGCACCGAGTTGTTCGCCTTCGTATTCCAGTTCCATTTTGCCCGTCATTGCGGGTAAAGCGGCGTAAATGTCAGAAATTCGTGGCACGATTTCGGATTCATTAGTTATCAGAGCCCGTCGTTCAGCGTTGGAAACCATTGCTTCGGTAACAGTTATCGGAAATCGCTGCGAAACTCCGATTCGTTTATCAATCCGCCGATCGTCCCGCGCTTCAAAGGCAATTTGTTCAATCAATTCAGCAATAAATTCAGGAATTTCAACCGTAAAACCTTCAAAATCATCACGAATTACCCACGCTTCTTGTTTAGTAATTTCAACGCCAAGCCCTATGTCTTTTGGATAATGAGTTGAAATTTCCGAGCCGATTCTATCTTTCAGAGGCGTGATAATTTTTCCGCGAGCCGTATAATCCTCGGGGTTTGCGCTAAAAACGAGCATCACATCTAAGGGCAAACGAACGGGATAACCTTTAATTTGGACATCGCCTTCCTGCATAATATTGAACAAACCAACCTGAATTTTTCCCGCGAGATCTGGTAATTCATTGATGGCAAAAATTCCCCGATTTGCTC
>DAORIL010000910.1:0-2350 GCA_035438525.1 Pyrinomonadaceae bacterium | reverse complement strand
CAAACGGTGCAGCAATTTTCCCTAAAAACCACATTGGCGGTTCAAACTCGATTTCATCGCGTAAAATGGCTCCGGATTTATGATGCAAAATAAAGTGTTGGTGCCGCCAACTTTTAAACGGTCCCGAAATTTGCACATCTTCAAACATTTTCGGTGGCTCAAATTTAGTATGCTCAGCCACCCAACGTGTCGGAATAATGCCGAAAATTTTAGTTTCAATAATTGCTCGCGAGCCAACTTTGGATATATCGGCTTTTTGGATGATTGTTGCCTTTTCCCAGGGCGGCATTAATCTTTCAAAAGCGTCCGGTAATTCGTGAAAAGCAAAAACCTTTTCGGGAGTGGCGTTGATAATAGATTCTTTAACAAATTGCATTAATTATTTATTAGACCATTTATTTAAAAATTCGGTAAATTTCTGTAAATCATAACTTCGCGCCTTTTTCTTTTCGTATTCTTTTTTGAGGAATGCTTCTTTGTCTTTAACATCACTTGGGACAATAATCGGCAAATCGGGTTCTTCTAATTCAGCGGTATTTTGTGACTGCAAAAGAGTTCCGTCCTTTTCTAAAACGTAAAGATGCGGATAGCCTTGAATTTCGGGATATTTTGATAAAAACGCTTTATTTTCGTTTTCATCGCTCATATTTATTTTGACCCAAACAAAATTCTTATCTTTTAATTTACCTAAATCTTTATTTTGCATCAGATAAATATCCATTTTGCGACACCAACCGCACCATTCGCCGCCAATATCCAAAATAATTCGTTTATTTTCTTTCTGAGCTTTGGCAATTGCGGTTTGCAAATCTAAATTCGGATCGCGTTTCGGATCAAATTTTTCGCGTTTGGCTTCGAGCTTTTGAAAGTCGGTCAATTTCTGCTTTTGCTTGGAATTGCTTTGGGCAAAAGTGAAACTAAAACAAAGAGTAATCAATAAAAATGGGTAAATCAGTTTCATAAAGAAGATTCTACACAACGCCAGAGAGTTCGCCAAGATTTTTTAATTGATGAAATTGTTTCACAAATTATTGACAACTCGTTTGATACCGCTTTTTATTAATTCAACATTGAAATTTATCAATAATCCGAGCCTTTTATCTGCTAAGCGCAAATAGGTCAAGAGCACTTTTCCGTGAATCGGCGCCAGTGCTTCAATTGATTTTGTTTCAACAATAACCTTGTCTTCGACTAATAAATCCGCGCGAAATCCGAGTTCGAGTTTGACTTCTTCGTAAATAACTGGAATTGGTAGTTCGGTAATAACTTTTAGCCCTTTTTTCCGTAATTCATAGGCTAAAGCGGCTTGATAAACTGACTCAAGCAGTCCTGGACCTAATGTTGTGTGAACTTTAAATGAGCAATCAACAATGATTCCGGAGATTTCATTCTCGTGCATAATTTTAGAGGGAGGGGTAGGCTAATTTGGAATTTGTTGAGTTTATAAGGAAAGTAATAATAGTGTCAATGATTTTAAGTGAAAATTTACTCACGCGGAGTCGCAAAGAGCGCAGAGATAAATTAAATCTAACTGATTAAGATTTAAAAAATAACTCAAATCTTCTCTGCGTGCTTTGCGTCTCTGCGTGAAACAATTTTAAATCTTCTCATTCAACAAATCCCAAACCTTTTGCAAATGCCTCTCTTCAACCCTGATACTGCCAACCGATAATCGCAAAGTAAATTTGCCGTTTAGTTTAGTATGCGACAAATAAGCCTCGCCCGAAGAATTGATTTCGTTCATGATTTTTTCGTTCAAATTATCTAAATCTTCAACGCCTTTCGGGCAGGCACGAAAGCAACAGAGCGCAAACGGAACAGGCGCCAGCATTTCAAAATTTTCAGAATCATCAACCCAATTAGCAAAAAGCCGCGCTAAATGACAGTGCTTACGAATGCGTTCGATCAAACCTTCTTGTCCGAAATAGCGCATTACGAACCAAAGTTTTAAAGAGCGGAAACGGCGACCAAGTTGGATTCCATAATCCATTTGATTAGTGACAGTTTCATTAACTTTTAAGTATTCGGCAACGAGTGAAAAAGTTTGTTTGAGCAAATCCAAATCTTTGACATACAAAACCGATAAATCAAACGGCGTAAAAAGCCATTTATGCGGATTGGTGACGATTGAATCAGCACGTTCCCAACCTTTGAAATAGGATTGAAACTCAGGAACGATCGCCGCACTTCCTGCGTAAGCTGCATCAACGTGGAGGAAAATATTGTTTCTTTGGCAAATGTCCGCGATTTTATCAATCGGGTCAACGCTGGTGGTCGAAGTTGTTCCAACAGTTGCAACTACACAAAACGGTAAATGTCCGCGAGATTTATCATCTTGGATTGCTTCGCG
>DAORIL010000909.1:0-2356 GCA_035438525.1 Pyrinomonadaceae bacterium | reverse complement strand
CATCCTGCGGATCAAACTGGATCGTTTTTGAAAAATCTGCTTCGGCAAGCTCGAATTTATTTTTTTGCTCAAAATAGATCATTCCGCGATTGTAGTAAGCATTTTTATCGTTTGGATTTAGTTGTATCGCCAAGTTGTAGCTAGTCAGAGCCAAATCGTATGCACCGACATCGTTGAAAATATAGCCGCTGTAAAAGTAAGCCGGAGCATAATTAGGATTGACTTCGGCGGCTTTGACAAAATTAGCTAAAGCCTTGTCGTAATTACCGTTTTTCATAAATTCAAGTCCGATATTAACCAAAATTTCGGCGGATTCATTGCTTTGCACTTTTGGTTTTGGCGGAGAATTTTGCGGTCTCGGCGTTTTGGAAATATTTGATTGACCGCTGATACATTGTTTGAGTTGGTCGCGTGTGGCTAAACCTCCGTTCCATTCGATTTCGGCGACGGTTTTTCCTTCGATCGAAATCCCGAATTTTTGAGTTTCCTCGATTCCATTGATGGCGGCTTCCATCGTTGGAACGGAGAAAAATATTGCGCCTAGTTTTCCTTTGTCGCCGTCTTTTTGATTTAAAACGTAAGTTGCATTAATAACTTCAACGGTTGCGGGAACTTCTCCGTTTTGAGTTAAAGTTGCCCGAATCTTTGTCGGTTGAACAGGTTTGGGAATGTTGGAACCCATAAAGACGAAAAATGCCCCTGATTTATCACCGTTTGTCGAAGCAATCGAGGCAATAACGCCTTTCCGAAAATAAAATGCCGAACAGGATTCATTTGGTTTATCTCCCGTAAAATTCCAAAATCCGTTGACAACATTTTTATATCTCGGATCGTTTCGCATTTCCGCGAAAATATTTCCCATAATTGAACCGAGCGCACCATACGCAGCAATTTTTTCCGCGTTGGAAGGTGCGGGATTGACCGGTTTACATTCATTGCCGTCAATGCCGGAACTCAAATAAGTTCCTTCCGGGCAAACATAAACGACTTCTTGGGCGGAAGCGTTAAGGTAAAAGGTAAAAACGAATAAAATACCGATAAAGACTTTAGTTATAAATAAATTGGTAAAACTTCTCATAAATTTAAAGATAAAACTTAAAGCGGATTATTATCTTTTGGTTTATTTTCCGTGATTTTGTATTGGATCATCACGCTCCCAACTTCGCTCAAATAACCAAGCGGAGCGTTTTTCATGTCATAACCGATTCGATTTGTGTCAAGACTTAGAAAAACAACCGACAACTTTGGAAAGTCCCATTTTGCCTGATAATAATCCTTGCGATTTCCAGCCGGAGTCATCAGGTCAAAGTTTTGTGTTGACGAAGGTTTACCGTATTTTTTCGTCAAAATTTGGAAGACGTTTTTCTCGTTTGTGTAGCGGAAATAGAATCTGAGTCCGGTTAGCTTTGTATCTTGAATTCCGACCCAAATATCTTCACTGTCAGCAATCGCAGGTCTTAAATCTTTTGCATACATTAGCTTAACAACTTGGTTATTCGGAGCAACAACGGGTGGCAGATTTTCAGCCTCGTGTGTGCCCGAAAGCGGCGAATCCGTGTAATACATTCCGATTCGCTGAAAACATTTATCCGTATTGGGAACGTCCTCAGTATATTGATACATTTTGGTTATATTCGGTTTTTTACCAAATATTCCGCGCGATTTGTCTTTCTGAACCGGGATTCCGTTGACCGTCGCATTTTCCTGAATCGTGTATTTACATTCCCGAATGCTGAACGGCTCGTTTAGTTTTAAGTCAAAAACCGAAAGGTCTTGAGCGAAAAACGAAATGCTTGAAAAAACTGTAATTGTAATAAATAAAATGATTTGACTGATTTTCATAGAATAATTCCTACTCGCTGATTTCTTTATAATTTTGTAAAAATTCAGCTTCTAATTTGTCCAAAGTGAATTTTTCACGGCTTTTAACTAGCGACCAATTTTTGGACTTGCCTTTCTTTTCATAAATATCACGGTAAAAAACTGGCGTAGTTCCGGGTTGAACAAAAATATCAAAGGCATCGGCTTTGGTGTTTTTTTCGTCTTCAACTGCCCCACCGTTATCGCTAAAAGTTGTAGTTGTGCCGATAAAATTAAATTTTCTGTTCGGAAAAGAAACTATTGAGATTGCTCCGTCGCCGTAGCCTTGATGGACTTGAAAATCGAGTAAAACGAGTTCGTCCATTCCGTCTTTGTTAATGTCCGAAAGAGCGATCATTCCTTGATCTAAGCCGTTTTCACCGTAAACGTAATGCGAAACTGTCTTTTGATTTTCAAAAATTACGATTCCGCCCACACCGAAATGCGATGAACCGGAACTGCAAAGCGTGTATAAATATGCTTTTTGATTAGAATT
>DAORIL010000908.1:0-2357 GCA_035438525.1 Pyrinomonadaceae bacterium | reverse complement strand
TTCCAAAATTTCCCGCCAGATAAATTCCGGTATTTTCGGTTTATGCCAGACGATGCCGCTCTCGACGGCAGGTAATCCGGTGATAGATTCACGGCAGACAGGAAGACAAACTGAAAATTCACGGCGTTTGGCGCGGATCAAGAGACCGTTTCCCGCCATTAAATACTCGAATTTGACTGCAGTAATCGCCTCGGTCTCCGATGAAGCGACCTTATGTTCGACAAATTTGGGAACGAATTGTAAGACTTTCAGACTTGTATCCATAAATTTCAAAATTCTGCGCTTTATCGCTTGCCTGTCGCCTGCATCCATAAATCGGCAACAGTGGCGTTAATTCCCAGGAGCTCGGAATTTGGAAACCGCCTGACATTTTTCTTTGCCAAATTAAATAAAAGCTGCCGAACATCTTTCGATTCGGAACGGCATTTGTTTGCCGAGTGATCGCGATTAAAGGGAGTGGAAAAAATGAGATTCCAAATCTGACCAAGCGTTTCAACGCTTGCTTGGGGAACTTCCGTTTTGCCAAAACAAATTTTGCCGCTGGAATTCCCCCCGATATTCGGGAGCGGGGCGATAAAAAGCTCGGTCGTCGCTGCGACTTTTTTACTTTTTGCCGCCCAGAGATAGAAATTGCGGCGATGCCCGAAGAGAATCAAAGTCGGCAAAGGCAGGCGAATTTCTTCAACCCTCCCGTTGTCAGTGGCAACTGAAATTGTTTTGATCCCGGCAGGCTCACAGGCGAGAACGTAGTTTCCTTGAGTTTCTTCGCGGTAACGCAAAATGCGATGCGAGATCCAGCCCGAATCAGTGCGGTAATCCCGGAAAGCAAAAGAGATTTGTTCACTTGAGAGAGCTTTGGTAGTTTCCCTGCCCGCTTCGATTCGTTTGAAAAGATATTGTCCGGGCAGAAAAAACAATGCTCCCACCGCATCGGGCGGTGCAGACAAACGATTATTCATTGGCTTGTGACACTTCCTTTCGGCGGATTGTTCGCCGCTTATTTTCGGGGTTTGGGATCTGTCCGGTGTTCCAGAGCATGATCATCTCTCTCAGGATTTCCCTGGGGCTGGCTTCGATCAATTTGTCGAGCAGGACGGTTTTCTCCAGCATTTCCCGTGATTCGCGAAAACTTCGACTCAGAAATTCGATGGTATTTTCACTCCACCAGTAGTTTTGGCTATACTGACAATTATGAATATCGATCCAGGGATTACCTGTCGAATGATCGACAACTTCAAAAACATTGAGATAAAGACCTGTTCGCCCGGTTTTCTCCAGATCCCAGATTTTATCGAACGCATATTGATTGATCGCGGGAAAATCTTTTTTCTTTAACCGGTAATTCTTCGCCAAATATTCCCAGATCTCCTCATCCTGGCTGAAAATAAGCAGGGTGGCCACATAGCTTACTTGCAGGTATTCATATTCGAGTTCATCACAACACAGATCGACATTGAGCGAAAAAATATTAAAACTGTCTAAATCCGAATCGGGATCTTCATACCAGCCTTCGAGCAGCGGAAATAAGTGGTCATTAACCAGATTAAAAAACTCATTGGTTCTTTCCGAATAATTTTCATAAAAGCCGGGTTTGAAGAGACTTGTCCGCGTCAACTTCCACTGGTCGGGAAAATATGTTTGAAAAAGCAGATATTTTTGCTGTTCGGCGACAAATCTTTCGACTGTTTCGGAAGCGGCTACCGCATTAAATGAGCGTGCCCGGAATTGAAGATACTCGATCGAATGCCGCAGTCTTGCGTCAAATGGTCTGACCGGTTCATTCCAATTTATTGTTTGAGGGTCAAGAGTTGCTAGATTCCCTGTTCGTGCAGCAGTCATTTCGCTTAAAATCCCACCGGAATTTGGTTACTTGCCATCGCAGGTGTGTTGGTCAGTGCCTCAAACTGCGCGGTGACCTGATTAATTTCGTATTTTGAAATTTCCAATGTCTCTTCCGCCCGGGCGAGATCATCAAAATCAAGAAGCTCGGCAATATCTTTGCGCATTAGTTCTTCCGCCAGGAGAATCGCCGGATTAATTTGCTCAGCTTGAGCGCAGAGAATTTCAAAAGGAGATTCTCCGGTTGTTTCAGACAGTTCCGGTTGAACCGCCTTTATGCTGGGCTCTTTTGACGATTGTGACAATAAGTTTTCCATCTTTAGTTTCGCGGGTGATATTGGCATTTTCGACCGAAGAGAAATGCGGCTGGAGGACGGTTATGAGCATTTTGTCATCCTGAGCTAATACCGTTTCCAATTCAAACTCCTGTCCTTCGATCTTGATGGTAGCATGCGTTTCAGTAATGGCGGCTCCGGGTTGAACAGGAGCCGCCGTTTGTTCATTTTGTTCCATAATTT
>DAORIL010000907.1:0-2359 GCA_035438525.1 Pyrinomonadaceae bacterium | reverse complement strand
AACTGCTTTTCGTTTGAACAAATTTCCTACTACGGGAATTTTTGAAAGTCCCGGAACAGTAAATTTATTTTCACCTTCGGAATCAATCAAAGCACCGCCGACAACGGTTGTGCCGCCATCAGGAACTTCTACTTTAGTTTTGGTTCTTTGGACATTGATTGCGGGCGTTCCGCCGGCTGCAACAGTTGAACTGATCGAACTGTTTTCAACTACTACATCCAGAATAACGGATCCCTTATCATTGATTTGCGGAGTTACATCTAATTTCAGCGGAACTGCAACATAAGTTGTCGTAAACACTACGCCGCCCCCATTAGCTCCAGTTTGAGAAGTAACCACCGGAATTTGTTGTCCGCTTTCAATAGTTGCCTGTTGGTTATTCAAAGTTGTCACGCGTGGGGTTGCAATCGTTTTTGCTTGTCCTTTCTTTTCACCAGCGGTCAAAACTGCATTGATCCGGGCTGTTCCGAAAACACCTGTGGTCAATCCAATAACTGAGTTAGCGATTTGCGAACCTAAACTACTATTAGCCTGGTTGCCTAAAACGCCTGTATTAGTTCCTGATCCGATAGGCGCTCCGGTATTACCTTGAATTCCTGCACCGTTGCCAACTCCATTACCTAAAGTCAACCCTGAAAGCTGGAAACCAATATCACGGCTGAAATCGCGGGAAACGACGACCACTCTCGCTTCAACTTCAACCTGGAGTTCCGGTTGGTCAAGAATTGCAACTAATTGACGGATTGCATCAATATTTTCACGAACGTCCGTGATGATTAACGAATTGGTGCGCGAATCGGTTTCAATCGCCCCGCGTCTGGACAGACGGCGTTTAATAATCGGAAGAATTCCATCACCGCTATCGCTACTAGTGCTTGATCCGGCCGCGGTGCCGGCAGAAAAAGCAGGTCCGCTCGCACCGCCCATCGCTTTGGAATAATTTAGACGAATAAATTCCGTATAAAGCGGTGAGCTGTCAAGCTGATTATCTTTGATTTTATTTTGCGTATCAGCTTCAGTAGCTAAGGTCTTGGCATCAGCGACACGAAGAATAGGTCCACTGACCTGAATCCCTAATTCTTGTGAACGCAGAATCGAATCTAATGCGATATTCCACGGAACATCACTGATATTAACCGTTACTGAAACTTTTGATACCGATTTATCAATTACGAAATTAACTCCGTATTGTTCGGTAATGTAATTTAGAATATCCCGAATATCGGCATTGACCACATTCAAATTGATTGCCTCTCCGACAAATCCGGGCTGTCCATAGCGTTTGCCTTGATCTTGAGTTCCGGTTTTTTGGGCAAAGACCGACAAGCTCAAGCAACTGATGATGATAAAAGCGAGAGTGGCTTTTTTGCCGATTTCGCTTAGCTGAAGAAAAGTCATTGTTTCCTCCCTTATACACTTCTCCCAATTTTAGCCAGGAGTAAGTATTTGGAAATTATTTAGTAATAGAATTGAACGCTTTTGACGTTCACAGAATTTTTTGATTATTGCTCTTTGTTAGCTGCAACTTTGACAGGTTTTTTAGTTTTTGAAGAAACCGTTTTACCCTTTTTAGTTGTTTTATCCTTAGCAGATTCTGGTTTTGCCGGAGGTTGATTATTCATTTCATCCAGCGGTGAAACAACTACGACCGGTGCGGTCGAGACTGCGGGTTTGCCATCAGCTGTTTGAGCCGGAGGTTGCGTGGCACTGGCGGTTTCGGTTTTACCTGTTTCGCCAGCCGGAGCGGTTCCTTGAATTGCTTCTTGGTCACTGTAGGTTCGTAATGGTTTGCTTTCTTCGGAAGAGATGAACTTATTGTTGCTCATCTTGGTCACTTTTCGAAAGATTAGTCGGTTTTCTTCGATTGCAACCAATTGACCGTCAAAGAATTTTTCACCCGGATAAATCGTGTAAGAAAGACTGATTGGAGTTGCTTGCACCATCGCTGCAAAACCACGCGAAGTTCGGAAAATCCCCATAACGCTCATTTCGCTCAAAGTCAAAACGCTGGTTACTTTAGGAAGAGTTTCACCTTTTTCAGCTGCAACTTCCCTAATTTTTTTGAAATAATTGATGCGGTCCTGAATGGCTGGAACTCCAACCGGAACAACCGGAGGAGTCGGTTTAGTAACCACTACTTTCCCATTTTTATCTACTGTAGTTGGGGCTTTGGCATTCGGATCTTTGGGTTTTTGCCAAACAGGTTTGTCAAATGGGTCGCGGGTAGTTTGTTGAGCAAAAACTTGGTCTAAGTTTCCGCTCAATAAAACGAAGCCGGCGGCAAATAAAATCAAACTGAAGAATTTTATCTTTTTAGAAATGTTAATCATGGCTTTTCTCTTTTTCGACCTCCAATTAT
>DAORIL010000906.1:0-2365 GCA_035438525.1 Pyrinomonadaceae bacterium | reverse complement strand
CGGTAGCCTTGAAAACGATGACCAATTTTTCGATCAAGATTCCGGGCAAAAAAATCGCAACCGTTTCATCTGTTGATTATTACAACGAATTGGAAATCAAAATTCCGTCATTCGGTTTTGAAGCTATCACCACCGGCAATGCAGAGGGTGAAGGAACCACCCCAATTCAAGTCATCCCGTTTGAAGATTCAGTCACCAAAGGCAGTTTCAAGATTCGTTTACGCACAACTGTTGCTTCATTTGAAGGTGTGAGCAGCTAATTATTGATGATTAATTGTTAATTATAAATGATTTAAGGAGCAAATTTATGGCACTGACCGAAGAAGAAAAAAAAGCCAAGGCAGAACAGAAAAAAGCTGAAGCTGAGGCTAAACGAGTGGCAGAAGAAGAAAAATTAGCTGCTCAAAAGGCAGAAGAAGAAGCCAAGCTTGCTGAGAAATCGGCGGCTGAGAAAGCTGAATCCGACGCATATTTCACGCGGGAAAAAGAAGCTTATCAGGCTCGAATGGCTGTTCAGAAAGAACATGACAAAAACTTGTCAGAAGTGACTTTCGCCGATGGTGGTCCCGAAACTGCAGCCCCGACCGAATAATTTTATTTAGCAAGGTCAGATTTTGGGTTCGACTTATCCTCAATCTGATTTCCCTGGTTACCCAAGCTCTGGAGTGATGCGAATCGTTAGCAATGGCGGTTCAGAAGTCGGCATCATTCCAGTTTTTTTATTTTTATGAGTGAAGAAAGAACCGAAAATTTTGATGAATTATTCAACGAACCAACAGAAAAATTGGATTTGGATTCAATTCAACCTTTCAATTTGGCTTGGAAGACCTTTGAGGTCAAAGTCAATAATTTTGTGCATATCTTTAATCGACCGGATCCCGAAACCGTGATCGAATGGGATGAAAGCAAAACTTCGGAAACTATCTTTGGTCGTGATGGAAAACCAAAAACGTCAACCGAAGAAATTCAAAACAAATTTTTAGAAGCCGATGCACTTTTTCATCAAAAGATCATCAGTGAAACGAAAAATTATAAGTCTCAGCCTTCTGTTTTTCTCCAATCCCGGGCGGTCTTTGAGCTTTATAATCATTTTATTTTCTTGAAAGAAGGGCAGGATATTTTTGACGATGAAGTAACGTTTATTGAATTGATCGGTGACGAAGATAATCCGTTAGCCTGGATAGAACATACGTTGACCAAGCCATCTGATAATTTAGTGCGAAAGATAAATTCAGCGATGACCAAACGCGAGCTGGAACCGGAGAAAAGAGGCAGACAAAAATTGGTCGAAAAGCCCTGGATTCGTAAGGCGATGTCTTTTTACAGCCAGCATCTGAAACGCATTGGAAATGCGACAGTTGATGAAATTCAATTCAATGAACAAAATCGTCAATTGTTCATTGATCATATTGATCCTTATTTCCAGAAAGAAATTGTTGGATATTATATCGGCAGATTAACCGGCGCACTCTCGGACTAAAAATTGCCGCTACTGAGTATTTCTATCAGTATTTTTTAGCGGCTTTTGAATATAAAAAAACCTGTATCGGCACTTACAAATGTTCGATCACCGAGTCAATGCCTTTGAAAAAATATGCCAATTCCGATGATTTTGATGAGCATCAGGTTTGCGGAAGCTGTAAATATTATCCGACCAAGCTTGAAGGGATTGACAAAATAGTTGAGGAACTTCTAGCCAAAACCGTTAAAGTGCACGGTGAAGATGTTCTGGTTTTAAATTTGCAGACAAACCTCAGTGTTCAGCAGATCGTTTCGGCAATTTTTGAAGGCTTTGATTTAGAAGATAAAAAACAAACCGATTTTCATCATTCTGAAGTTTTGGATGTTTGGCAATGGGTGGCGATCAGGGCCTTAACTAATGGACGCAACCAGGCTGAAAATGAACGTGATAAAAATTGAAAAGGTGGTTTATCCACCTTTTTTTATTTTCTCGCGTGTTTGACCCGTTGCCGGGCAGCAGTTAATTGATTTTCAATATTGGCTGAAACGGTTTGTTTCATTTCCTGCAATTTCGGATCTTCCAGCGACCGGCGAATCTCCAAAGCTTCGAACGCCAGATCAATCAGTCCCAATGGCGGTTTGGAGTCTCCGCGCTCCCAACGGGCAATTGTATTGCCGTCAACTTCAAAAATTTTGCCCAGCTCAGCCTGGGTCAAATTCAATGCAATTCGTCTGGTTTTGATGTCGTTAAAATCTTTCATCTTGTTTTTACCTCTCTTTTTGTGTTAAAAAGGGGTGAGAGGTTTCCTAAGCCTCTCACCTTTAGGGTTTAGCTCAAAGGTTTAGTTTCCGCTTCGCTTTGAGCATCCTTTTCAAGCCGTTTGATACGCAATCTCAAAGATTC
>DAORIL010000905.1:0-2370 GCA_035438525.1 Pyrinomonadaceae bacterium | reverse complement strand
GCAAAATTGTTAATTTCCCAACCAAACTGTTGAATCCGGTGTAATTTCTTGAAAGTATTCTGTCTTAAGTCTTCTTTAAAAGAACAAATGCCACAAGACCATTTCGTATTTTTGGCGGTCTTCGTCGGTGTCTGATACAAACTCCAATAAATATTTAATCCGAATGCCGTCTAGTTCTTCAAGTGCTTTTATAAGCCTGAAACACCTTTTGTTGAAATCGGCATCTTTCGGCAGCAAATCCAAATGAGGAACTAAAAACTCAATGTTTTTGAAGTAAGGAGAATCAAAAAAAATATCAGTTACTAATAAATAGTCCCACCCTTTTTTTCGAGCATATCTTCGGCTGGCGCGATAGTAGTTGGGAAACCAATCCCAATTAGCAAAAATTTCTTCCCGACTCCAAACGTCCACAATTTTAGGTTTCCAATACATTGCTGGAGCAACATCTTTTCGATAAATAACTTTAGCAAACGGAGCGTGTTTTCCTTTTTTGCCATTCTTATTCGTAAATTTGATGTCAGTAAATCTGAATTGAACAAAATCATTCATCAAATCAAAGATCAGATACTTTATGTATTTCTCTCTTAAAACTGCCGATTTTAGTCCAGGTGCATCTTGAGTAATAAACTCTTGAGACAAATAATGAAGGATATGGAACTTCTTTAACCGACTTGGAGTTGCAACTTTGACAGTCGAACTTGACCTACTATCATCAATGCTTTTATTGGCAAAATTGTCTTCTCCGGCAAATATTTCTGCCAAGTTATCTTTTTTTACAGCATTTTCACTTAACATAAACTTTCTCCACAATTAAATTGAAATAAGGTAAAATTACCTTTGGAGAAGATCTTTGCTTTGGATTTTGTTGGAATTATCGGATTAGGAAAGTAAGCCTGTTATTTGAACAAATAATCAAATTCGACACTTTGTTAAAAACAAAACGCCGTTATGTGGTAAGGAAACTTCGCCTGGAACAGTTGGAATGTTCCGCTTGTCAATTCCAAAAGAGATGCGAGATTTGATTTCGCCAAAAATCATTCTCATCAACTTTTGTGATTTTGTTAAATGGTCTCATTTACTTCTGTGAATAGTCTCATTCACTTTTGTTAAAAAAGATCAATTTTCACTATTATAATATCATTTTCTTTTGGAATTGACAAAAATTACCGCTCGCAGTATGTCAATTCACACGGAGAACTGATCCAATCCAGCCGGTTCTTTCCTTCGCTTATGCCAATCCCGCCGAGAGGCACCTGGCGGATCGTTCAAACCGCCAAATTTGATAAGTATGGGGATGCGATTGAACAACTTCGGGATATTTCCGTTGCGGACATCAATGTTTCGGAAGACACGGTTTATGAAGGACGCGAAGCTGATGCTGATCGTTATGCCCAATGGCTCAAGGAAGGTCAGACACCTCCCCCCATCAGAGCGGCTGAACTTGAAAACGGGAAGTTTCAGATCAGCGATGGACATCGCCGGCTTTTAGCTCACAAAAAAGCCGGAAGGCTGACAATTTTAGTTTGGGTTGCGCCAATTGCCGACACCGGTTTAAAAAGTTTTGAAGGTAAAATGATACCAACTGACTTAACTCATCAATTAGCTATCAAAGCAGCCTTGAAAAATAATTTCAAAGTAAAGCCGGAAGTTTTGGCTGAATATCCACTTTTAAGCGAGGAAAATCATGAATACAAATAAACTTTACACAGACGAATTTTTCGCTCAACTTTACGATAAAGAGTTTCCCGGACTTGAATTTGATTGGGTTCGGCTTTGCCGCCGCGTTTCGCATTCCTTTAATTATGCCTTTGAGGGAAAAACTTTTGACTTGATTTTAGATGATTTTCACGATTTGTCATTGCCGCGTTTTTCCCATAATTTAGTAGTTGCTCTCAGTCATCGCCGCGAGTTAGGAAAGGTCATCAGCACATATTTTGATCATTTAAGATATGCCGAACAGTTACTCAATGAATTAGATGGTTTCACAGAAAAAAATGAGCTTCATTTAGTAGAAATTCTGGTTGGTGATGAAGCAGCACAAATCAGAGTTTCGATCTTATCTCAAGGCTGGACCGTTTCTCCCAGGTTCAAAATCTTAGAAGAACCGGCGGTTGAAATTCTGAACGAATTGACCTTAATAGACCATAAGACTTTGGCGTTTTCTAAGCCCTTAACTCAATTTGAATTTTCCTCAGCTTTTGCGGTTAAGGATGCCAATGAAATCATTTCTTATATTTTGGCGAAGTTTGAAAAACGGTAGGGAGGAGAACAAATGATTGATAATTCACAGGTTTTCATTGTGCAGGGAAGTGCCGACCATTTAGAAATCCTCATTGAAGAATCTCAAACAGAATTATTAGACGCAGATCC
>DAORIL010000904.1:0-2371 GCA_035438525.1 Pyrinomonadaceae bacterium | reverse complement strand
GTCATCAAACGTCCCGCATCTATTGCAATCAAAATGGTTTGGTCACGTTCGATTTGATATTGACGGGTGATGAGTTTTGAACGTCGGGCAGTTGCCGTCCAAGAAATATGCCGCAATTCGTCTCCACGCACATAATCACGCATTGATTCAAATTCGCGTCCTTCGCCCCGTCTAACTGCTTTGCGTTGAACTGCCAAATAAGAACTTGCGCCGAGTGCTTTGAGTTCGGCTTCACGTGCGCGGCGCATATTCGGATAAACTTTGATCGATTGGGCCTTACCCAGATTTGTTTGGCACCAAACTAACCCGAATCTGGATAAAAAGCGAGCTGCAGTTTGTCCAAATTCATATTTCCCACGTTTAGGCGGAGTCAATCCGTAAATCATTTCCGCAACAGTTTGGGCTTCAATCGTAAATTTTTCCTCTCGTTCACCATTTAGTTTTAGTTCGGGCGGATATTCGTCTTTCAAAATTAAGGTAAAATCCCGGGCAGTTTTATTTTCCAAATGCAGACGGACTTCAGTTTCGTCTCCGATGGCAAATCGTTTAGCAAAGTAGCGGTTAAGGGTCAATTCTTCGGGTAGTTTTCGGCTAATGAACCAGTCAATTAAAGCTAAAAGAATTAATGTGATGTCATAAATTACAACAATCGAGCGCAAAAACGGGAAATTCCACGAAAGCGAAAGCGGGATTAAGCCGAGTGCCAGCAAAATATAAAATCGTCGTGAGAAAACAAAACGCATAATTGGATTTTGATTATACAGAAAAATAACACAAAGAAAAATTTATTAGGCAAAAATTGAGAAGTCAAACGTATCAAATAGAGAGGGTTATTTATATGAAGACAATTGGAGAATTACTCGAAGGATCGCTTAACCTGACGAGTCAGGGGTTATTGGAATTAGCATTCACTCCCGTTTGCGAAGCATTGAACCAAACCGCTAAAAAACTTTATCCCGAAGAAATAGCGGCGGAACCGGCTTTTCAAAGATTTATCAAGGATAACTGGGGACTAATAAAATTTATGGGGATTCCTCATTCAGACTCAATTCCGACTAATTTGCCTTTTGGGGTTCGGCGAGCAGTAGCCTCGTTGAATATGCCACATTTAGATCAGGAAATTGTCATTTATATGGTGCGGCAAATATTGCATACCAGAAGATTCCCACCTGAAATCGGCTTTCATAAATCAATCCAGGTGAATATCGAAGATGGTAAACTGATGTTTCCTAATAGTTTAATCTTTGCGCTGATTGGTTGTGTCGTTTTTAATCCAATTAACAAAGATGAAAAAATTTCCGAACTTTATTGGATAAATATTCGCGGTTTTCAAATGTTTATCTCTGAACTTTGGGGAAGAGATGATTTGGTTAAACGGATTATGAACCTTTATACCGGTAAAAGATAAATAGGGGTTCAGAAAATTAGTCACAAAGGGCACAAAAATCACAAAAAATTTCCCTGTTGTGTATTTTGTGCTTTTTTACGGTTAATTTAGTGTTCTTTCAATTAAGCCGTCGCAATTTGTGCTGTCCTTGGACGAAAATAAAGTATGGTCCACACAATTGTATAAAGTGTAATAAAAATCAAACTTAACAATAATAATGATGGTTGGTAAATTTCGCTAAAAGCAACTATTGCTAAAAGGGTAAAGATATTTCGCGGAATTTCTGAAAGCCAGAGCCACGATTTTCCTTCTAAAATTCCGCTCCAATTGATGATTTGCCACCATAACAAACCGGCACCAAACCATTTTTCGGTGGTGGACCAACCGTAAACATTTGAAATAACTCCAATCATCAGGGCAATTCCTAAAATGACTTGTAAAACCAAGTAGATTTTAGCTTTAGTAAACATTGGCGGACGAAATTTTATTTGATTTTCAGTATTTATGTCCGGTTTTTCTTTCTTTTCAAAACCACGTGGGATCCATCCGGCAGGCATAAACCAAATGCGGATTTTATCCCACCAAAACGGAGCTGCTACGGCATATTGCCATAACACAATATAAAAATGAAAATTGATGTAAATTGGATTCCAGGTCTTCGGATGATCAAGAATGCCATAAGCAACTTTTTCCTTTTCTTCCTCAAAAGTGCCGAACATTCGATCCCAGATTATCAAAAATTCGCCGAAGTTTTTATCCAAATATTTCAGATTTACGCCATGATGAACTCGATGGTGCGAAGGAGTCGTAAAGATAAATTCAATTGGTTTGGGAAATTTGTAAATAAATTCGGTGTGATGTAAAAATGCGATAAACAAATGTATTGCAACAATTGTATAAATATGCGCCGGGCTAAAACCAATAATTGTCAGCACCCAAAAGAATAAAAATGAGCAAAGTCTCTGCGTCACGCTGGCCCGTAAC
>DAORIL010000903.1:0-2372 GCA_035438525.1 Pyrinomonadaceae bacterium | reverse complement strand
TGGGTGAATATCATCATTGCGGGCATTTTTATTGCCTTTGCCTTGAGTCTGTTCGGAGCATATGAACTCGGTATTCCTTCGGGCGTCATGACCAAAATTGATGCTTATGCGCGTGGCAAAGAAAAAAGCAAAATTGTCGGCGTTTTGTTGATGGGTTTTGTTTTTTCGCTGACTTCATTTACCTGCACCGCGCCGTTTGTTGGTTCACTTTTAGTTTTAGCAGCATCGGGCGATTGGCTTTATCCGATATTAGGAATGCTGGCGTTTTCATCAGTTTTCGCCTTGCCATTTTTCATTCTCGTACTCGCTCCGCAATTGGTCTCGCAGCCCCCGAAATCAGGCGGATGGCTTAATTCCGTTAAAGTCGTGATGGGATTTCTGGAAATTGCGGCGGCGATGAAGTTTATCTCTAATGTTGATTTGGTTCTGCATTGGGGAATCTTTACCCGCGAAGTTGTTCTGGCAAGTTGGGTCGGTGTGGCATTGCTGATTACGCTTTATCTTTTAGGAGTTTTTCAACTCTCGCACGATGTTAAGACTGAAAGACTGGGCGCGGCGCGTGTAATGTTTGCCTTGCTATTTGTTTCACTCGGATTTTATTTATTGACAGGATTATTCGGTGCAAAACTTGGCGAACTTGAATCATTTCTGCCAATTTCCTTAAATGAAAATAGTGTGGTTTCATCAACCAATTCAGGTAATGCCAAATCAACCGAACCCGAATGGATAAAAGACAATTACGAAGCCGCACTTGCCAAAGCCAAAGCTGAAAATAAGTCCGTCTTCATTGATTTCACGGGTTACACCTGCACAAATTGTCGTTGGATGGAAGCCAATATGTTTCCCAAACCAGAAGTTCAGACAGAATTAAACAAATTCGTCAAAGCCCAACTTTTCACCGATGGCGACGGCGAAATTTACGAGAAACAACAGAAGTTTCAGGAAGAAAAATTCAATACTGTTGCCTTGCCGCTCTACGCGATTGTTGATGCAAACGGCATAACCAAAGCCACATTTCCGGGATTAACTCGTGACAAAGATGAGTTTGTTAAGTTTCTCAAAGCAGGCAATTGATTGTAAGATTACTCTTTTATGCAAGATTTTCGCCTAAAAGTATTTCGCACGGTCGCTGAAAAATTGAATTTTACCAGTGCCGCCGAAATATTGTTCTTAACTCAACCAGCCGTAACTCTGCAAATTAAAACACTTGAAGAAGAATTAGGTGTGAAATTATTTGACCGTTCGGGCGGTAAGGTGAGATTGACCGAAGCCGGAACGATTTTGTTTGAATATGCGAAACGCATCGCCGATTTATACGAAGAAGCCGAAACCGCTCTCGGCGTGCTGGTTGGCGAAGAACGCGGACGGCTTTCGATTGGGGCTTCGACAACTATTGCTCAATATGTTTTGCCGCGTCTGGTTGGTCAATTTTTGGCTCTCCATCCCAAAATAGAATTTTCAATGATTAGTGCCAATACGGAAAATATCGTCAAAGCCTTGGATGAAAAAGGAATTATGTTGGGACTTGTCGAAGGTCCGGTTGGACGAACTGACCTTAAAACCGAGCGTTTTATTGAGGATGAAATCGTTGTTATCGCGGCAACAAACTCCGATTGGTCAGCAGAAATTCAACTCGAAAACTTAGCTGAATTGCCGCTTATCTTGCGAGAACACGGTTCGGGAACTCGCCGCGTGGTTGAAAATGCGCTCAAAAAAGGTCGGCTCAAACTTTCCGAATTAAATGTGGTGATGGAACTTGATTCGACAGAAGCTATTAAATCGGCAGTTGAAGCTAATTTAGGTATCGGTTTTGTTTCGCGCTGGGGCATTATGCGTGAAATCGAACTCGGCATTCTCAAAGTTATTAAAATCGAAAATCTTGAAATCAAACGACAATTTCAGTTTATATTTCCCCGCACTCCCCGTCTTGAGGGAGTAGTCGAAGCGTTTTATCGCTTTGCCCGCCGCAATGTCCCTTCCAAGCAAATTTAAAAATATTGCCATCGCTCTAAATTCAATAAAATAAGCATTTACGACACTCTTCAGCCCAATAAGATTAACTTATAAGGCATCAGAATTTATCATTGGACGCAGAGTTTTAAAGGGTGCAAAATCTTATCTTTGCTTGCTCAGGCGAAATATACTTGAGTCGGGAGTAAGCACAATTAAAACTTACGAGAGTTTAAAATTATGGACATAATCAGCCCTAAAAATCGAAGTAAATTTCTTTACGATAAATTCAATTCCAAGGTTTTAAAACCGGATGAACTTTTAATGATCAACCAGTTCCATAAAACTGATCAATTTTTTCTGACACTTCAGCAATATGAATTATCAGGTGAATGGATTATCTGGATAAGCTGCGATTTATT
>DAORIL010000902.1:0-2375 GCA_035438525.1 Pyrinomonadaceae bacterium | reverse complement strand
AGTTCCTTATCTCAACTTCCTGAAAAGGTGCGCCAGGTTTGGGATGAAGCGATTAAAATTTCCAGCGAACGGCAAAACGCCCTTGCCGGACTGGATTCTATCTCTACTTTCAAAGGAATCAATTCCAATGAAGCAAAATCCGCCCTTCAAAATTTGCGGTTGGTAAAAGCCGGGATTTTGGATCTGTCGGATGCTTCAACAGGACTTAAGAATCTTTTAGCCAGCGGTTTCGATCTGAAACAATCGATTGATATCTTAGAAAGATTTTCGGATTCCGCAGCTTACGGCAAACAATCTGCTTTAACCTTTGGTGAAGCAATTTCCCGAGCCGCTGAAGGTATCAAAAACCAAAACTCTAATCTGGTCGATAATGTTGGATTAACCAAAAATTTATCAGCAATTCTCAAAGAGCGTGGATTTGAATTGGAGGATCTATCCAATAAACAAAAATCACAAAATGCACTTTTAGCCCTATATCAAGGGATCATGACCGAAACTACGGCTCAAGTTGGGGATGCAGATAAAATCACCCAAAGTTACACAGGGTCAACTGCCGCACTTGATGCAGCCTATAACAATTTACTTAAAACTTTTGGTGATTACACGACTCAAAGTCAGGAAATAGTTTTAGCTAACCGGATCATGACCGAACAGATCGACGGGTATACAAAATCTGTCGGGGACGCCAATTCGGAAACGGGTCAATTTGTTCGCGACTCGGTTAAAAATTACGCTTATTTGAAAGCACAAATTATTCCTTTTCTTGATTTTACAGCTAATGCCGTGAAGTTAGTGGTCAATGAATTGGCTTTATTTGCCACAGGTGCATTAGGTGTAGTTGCCAAGGTTGCCGAAGCAATTCCAAACCTTATCATTGATGCGATCAATAAGGTTAAAGGTGTAATTGCTCAAATTCCCTCTGGAATCTTACCACCGGAATTACAAGCATTGGCGAATTTGCCCGATCTCCAAAAACTTACCACTGGAGATATTCTATTTGCTCAATATGAAGGCTTCTTAAAAAATGTTGAGATCAATCTTAAAGGAATCAACAAAGCACTCGCAGAAGGAGCACGGGTCAATAGTTTATTTAATAATCAGCGTCCTAATGCTCCATCTGCCACCGGACAATTGAGCTTGCCTGGAAAGGACACAACCTTGCCGGATGGCACTAAAGGAAAAAAATCTGCAAATCGGCACGATAATGAATTTCGGCTCCATAAAGACGCTCAGGAAGTTTTTCAACGATTTACTAAAATAATGGAAACCCAGCCTCAGTTTTTACCTAAACTGGAGGATATTTCAGAGCGATTAAATACCAACCCGGAATGGATCTTAAATGTATTGGCCATGGAATCAAGATTGCGTGCGGATGCCAAAAACCCGAACTCATCGGCTACCGGATTAATTCAGTTAATGGACAACGGAAGAACCAAGGCGCAACGGCGCGATGGGATATATGAATATGGTGGTAAAAGATTAACCCGTAATCAAATTACTTCAATGTCGGAAACTGAACAGCTATCCCTAATCGAAGCATATTTAAAACCATTTGCTAATCAGTTAAATTCTCAATCGGCTGTTTATGCGGCAGTTGCCGCGGGCAAAATTGGAACAGATGATTCAGTTCTTTATCGAAAAGGTTCTGAAGCATATTCGCAAAACAAAGTTTGGGATAATAATAAGGACAAGCGAATTACTCAAAAAGAATTAGGAGAGTTAGCCTCTCAGTTCGGTTTTGGAACTGCCTTCAAATTGCCAAACAAAAAGCAACTCGAAGAATTAGAGAAGGGTTCAGAATTTCAACAGATCCTCGCGGCTTCAACCGATCAAAAGAGTTTTGCCCGAAACTTATTAGGTTTAGGACGGAAAAATCTGGCTCCAAATCCTGGTGAAGTTTCGACTGATACCATTTCAACCCGCGAACTCGATACTCAAGCTAAATACATTTTGGGATTAGAGGAGCAGTATCGGATAAAAGAGCGTTCACAACTTCTGAATGACCGGCAAATGGCCTTTGAAAACGAAGTTGTAGCGAAAATTGACGACTACAATCTTGCTTTAAAAGAGCAAATGCAGGATCTGATAGTTGAACAGGAAGTTCTCAAAGCCCGCGATAAATATGCCGAAGCTCAGGTCGAATATCAAAAACAATATAATGCTCAGGTTCGTGAAATCGGAGATATTGAACGCGATCTGTTGGTGTTAAAAGCCCAGAATTTAGATGACCAGTTTGTTGAACAACGAAGATTGTTATTGGCAAAACGGGAGGAATTTGATCTGCAACGTGACATCACGAATCTTCAGGATCAATTGGCAAATCAAGGTCGAAATGATTCATTAAAAATAGAAGCAGCTCATTTGAAAGATATTAT
>DAORIL010000901.1:0-2376 GCA_035438525.1 Pyrinomonadaceae bacterium | reverse complement strand
ATAAACTTGCTGCCCTTGAAAATCTTCGGTGCTTTGCAAACTATACTCAAAAAACGGCCGCAGATTTGGGGACAAAATTATTCCTTCGTAAAGTGTTAAACCAGAAATATCGAGAGTTTTATCGTATTTTGAACTTATTTTTTGTATTTTATCCAACTGGCTTTTGAGAGTTGATTCCTTATTCAACTCGGCAAAAAACTGCTCAGAATTTTCAGTCGCAGAGGGAATCGGTTTTCCGTCAACGCTTTTAACATTTCTTAATTCAAAGGAAATTTTGCTATTTTTTGAAGATTGATAAACTAATAAATCAGATTCGACCAAATTTTGTTTTTTCAAATTTTCATTTTTGTCATAGGTTTCAAAAGTTTTTGTTTCCAAAGCTAACAGATTCCTAAAAGTCTCCTGATAATTTACAGTTTGATTACTTGTTTCATTCAAAATTTCCTCTAAAGTTGGCTGATTTTGCGCCAAAATACAAATTGCCAACAATATGTTAAGAACAGTCCCCCAAATAATATGTTTCATAAAAAAATCCCCCTTAAATTTATTACTTCCTAGTTTTTAACTTTCTCAAATTTGCTTTACAATAAATTGCTTTTCCAAAAAATCTGTTCCGAAATCTGGAGTTTTAATGCAAAATTCGATTCTACGTTTTGTTTCTGTTTTTATCTTATCCTTTTCAGTTTTTGCCCAAACGACACAACCTGAAAAAACCCTGCTTGGTTTTTCGGCAGATAATTCTGCTAAACAAAAAGATTTAGAAGCAAAATTTGATGCTTCGTTAAAACGTGAAAATTTGCAAGTGTGGCTCAAACGACTTTCTGCCCGTCCTCATCACGTTGGTTCCCCTTACGGCAAAGAAAACGCCGAGTTTATGCTTTCGCTTTTCAAGTCTTGGGGTTTTGATGCTGAAATAGAAAGGTTTGATGTCTTATTTCCTACTCCCAAGGTAAGATTGTTGGAAATGACCGCACCGGAAAAATTTACTGCTAAATTAGCCGAAACTGCTTTAAAAGAAGACGCGACATCTGGACAAAAAGCCGAGCAATTACCAACATACAACGCCTATTCGATTGATGGGGACGTAAGCGGCGATTTGGTTTATGTCAATTACGGAACTCCGGCAGATTACGAAGAATTAGAAAAACGCGGTATCAGCGTTAAGGGTAAATTGGTTATTTCTCGTTATGGTGGAAGCTGGCGGGGGATTAAACCGAAAGTTGCAGCCGAACATGGCGCAATTGGTTGTTTGATCTATTCTGATCCGCGTGATGATGGATATTTTCAGGGCGATGTTTACCCGAAAGGCGCCTATCGCAATGAAAACGGCGCACAACGTGGTTCCGTCGCAGACATGCCGCTTTTTCCGGGCGATCCGCTGACCCCAAATGTCGGTGCAACTAAAGATGCAAAAAGACTTGACCGAAAAAGTGCTCCTACTTTAACTAAAATTCCGGTGATGCCGATTTCCTACGGCGATGCCTTGCCCCTTTTGCGAAATTTAAAAGGAATGGTGGCTCCTGCTGCCTGGCGCGGAGCATTGCCGATCACTTATCACCTTGGCGGAGTAAACTCGGTCAAAGTTCATTTCAAACTCGAATTTAATTGGGATATTAAACCTGCATATGATGTCATTGCCAAAATTAAAGGCTCAGAATTACCAGATGAGTGGATTATTCGCGGAAATCATCACGATGCTTGGGTCAATGGTGCAGATGATCCGCTGAGTGGAATGGTATCGTTATTAGAGGAAGCGCGGGGAATAGGTGAATTAGCTAAAACTGGTTGGAAACCAAAACGAACAATTATTTACTGTGCCTGGGATGCAGAAGAACCGGGTTTACTCGGTTCGACCGAATGGGTTGAAACTCACGCCGAAGAATTAAAAAATAAAGCTGCCGTTTATATCAATACAGATTCCAGCGGGCGTGGTTTTTTGGGGATGTCCGGTTCGCACACGCTCGAAAAATTTATCAATGAAGTGGGAAAAAGCGTTTCGGATCCGCAAACTAAATTGAACGTTTGGGAACGAACCCGCGCAAATCAACTGGTCAATGGAAATCCAGCCAATAGAAACGAAATTATGAATCGAGCCGATCTGAGAATTGGGGCGCTTGGTTCCGGTTCGGACTATACCCCATTCCTCCAACATCTTGGTATTGCTTCGCTTAATATAGGTTTTGGCGGTGAGGATGGCGGCGGTTCTTATCATTCGGTTTATGATTCTTACGATCATTTCACCCGTTTTGTTGACCCGAATTTTAATTATGGGTTGGCACTTTCAAAAGTTTGCGGACACACGACCCTGCGGCTTGCCAATGCCGATGTTTTACCTTTTGAATTCACAAATTTTGCTGATACGGTTGGAATTTATGT
>DAORIL010000900.1:0-2380 GCA_035438525.1 Pyrinomonadaceae bacterium | reverse complement strand
CGTTGTTCTGAGCAAACGAGTTAAGAGCCAAAACTGAGACAACTAGAGCAACGAAAAAAAATGTCCGCCGATGAAAGAAATACGAAATCATCGTAAAATAAACTGCCTTCTTCTGAAAAATTTTCGGGGAAAATGAGTTTAACATAATTTTGCCAATATCGTCTATACTTATATCCCAATAGAAATTCGTTATATTTCTTAAAATCAACGTTTGCGCGAATATCTTAAACTAAGGTAGAATTTTGCTTTAAGATTAGGTCATCAAAACATTTAACCAAAGAACCAAAATGGCAACGCCAAAAAGTAGTTATCCAAAAGTGGCAACGCTCTCAACCGAAGAAAAAGAACAAAACTTACGCCGTTTGATGCGCGATTTGAAATCCGTGTTGGTCGCATATTCCGGAGGTGTCGATAGTTCATATGTGGCATTGATCGCCACCCAGGAATTAGGCGAAAAAGCAATTTGCGCAATGGGCATTTCGCCAAGTGTGGCACAAAATCAATTTCAACAGGCAGAGCAAATTGCCAAAGATTTCAAATTTAATTATCTATCGATCAATACTGAAGAACTAGAAAATCCAAATTATCAGGCCAATCCAACCAATCGTTGTTATTTTTGCAAAAGCGAGCTTTACGAAAAACTTACCCCATTAGCCAAAGAAAACAAATGTGAAGTTATTTTGGACGGCTCAAATTTAGATGATACAGGAGATTTTCGTCCCGGCAGACAAGCCGCGACAGAAAAAGGTGTTCGGAGTCCGTTGATTGAAGTTGAATTGTCAAAAGTTGAAATCCGTGAACTTAGTAAAAAACATGGTCTACCGACCTGGGATCAGCCGTCGAGTCCATGTCTATCTTCACGCATTGCCTATGGAATTCCAGTTTCAATTGAAAGGTTAAGTAAAGTTGAACGAGGTGAGGAATTTTTGCGGCAACTTGGGTTAAAAGAGTTTCGGGTCAGAAATCATGGTGAACTAGTCCGGCTTGAAATTGCGCCTACAGAATTTGAAAAAGTTTTAATTAAAGAAATAACAGATTCAATGGCAGAAAAGTTTAGAAGTTTAGGTTTTAAATATGTAACTCTGGATTTACACGGCTATCGGAGCGGTGCGATGAATGAGGTAATAACAAAATAAAGTAATAAAATTATTTCAAAATATTATTGGAGTGAGAAAATAAAATGGCAAAAGCTAATCCAATGGCAGACGAAATGCGTCGTTTTAAAGGAACGGATGAAAAAAATCCATTTGAAGCAATGAGCGAACGCTTTGATCGCGCCGCCCAGCTTTTGGGGTTAGACCCTGATTTGTATGCAGTAATGCGTGTTCCAAGTCGGGAAATTAAAGTTTATATTCCTGTCAAAATGGATACAGGACATATTGAAGTTTTTGAAGGTTATCGAGTTCAGCATAATTTTGCCAGAGGTCCGGCAAAAGGCGGAATTCGTTATGCGCCGGATGTTACTTTGGATGAAGTTAAAGCACTATCTGCCTGGATGACCTGGAAATGTGCGGTGGTTAATGTTCCATTTGGCGGCGGTAAAGGCGGGATTATCTGCGATCCGCGACAGATGTCAATCGGTGAATTAGAACGGATGACCAGACGCTATACCTCTGAACTGATAGATTTTATTGGTCCGGACAAAGACGTTCCGGCTCCTGATATGAACACAAATGAGCAGACAATGGCGTGGATTATGGATACCTATTCTATGCACGCTCGGCATACTGTAACAGCTGTTGTCACCGGAAAGCCGGTTGCCCTTGGAGGTTCATTGGGCAGACGCGAAGCCACCGGACGTGGAGTGCTTTTTTGCGTTAACGAAGCAATTAAACGATTTAATTTAACGCCGGAAGAAACTACAGTTGTTGTTCAAGGCTCTGGAAATGTTGGTGGTATCGGTGCACAACTTATGCACGAAAAAGGCTATAAAGTTGTCGCGATTTCAGATGTGGGCGGCGGTATTTATAACAAAAATGGAATTGATATTCCAAAAGCCCTCGAATTTTTACAAAAAAATCGTTCTTTTGAAGGATTTGGTGGTGTGGAACATGTCAGTAATAGCGAATTACTTGAATTACCTTGTGACGTGTTGGCTCCATGTGCGACAGAAAATCAGATCACATCTGAAAATGCAGGTAAAATCAATTGTAAGATTTTAGCTGAGGGAGCAAACGGACCCACTACTCCGAAAGCCGATAAAATTTTGCATGATAAAGGAATCTTTGTGATTCCTGACATTTTAGCGAATGCGGGGGGCGTCACAGTTTCTTATTTTGAATGGGTTCAGGATAGGATGGGATATTTTTGGCGTGAGGATGAAGTCAATCAACGCTTAGAAGAAAAAATGGTAGCAAGTTTTAATGAGCTTTGTCATTAC
>DAORIL010000899.1:0-2387 GCA_035438525.1 Pyrinomonadaceae bacterium | reverse complement strand
CATTATGGAAATAAATGGAATCATTATATTTAACGTGATTTTCATAACCTGTTCCGGTGCAGCACCAAAAAGAATCTTCGAGGGTGGAAAATCCTTGGAAATATCCGCCGTAAAGTCCGAGCTTGTAGCCTGATAAACCTGTTTTAGGGTCTTGACTGGTCAAAATCTGGTTGTAAAGTGCGCGTTCATAATAATCAAAATATTCAGCCTGCGGATTCCATTCAAAAAGATGTCGTGTCAGCTTTAACATATTGTAGGTATTACAGGTTTCAGTCATCGAACCCGACATTCTTTTAGCTAATTCGTCCCGTTTCCCGAAAACTTCTCGGTCGCTGTTGCCGCCGTTGACATAGGTGTAATGATGGATGATTTCGTCCCAGAAATTTTCGGCGATCTTTTCATCTTTTTTTTGGCCGCTGATTTCATACAAACGCGCCGCACCGAGGATTTTAGGCACTTGTGTGTTAGCGTGTAAGCCTTCTAAAATCGATATCCGATTTTCCGACAAGGGATCAAGCACGGCTTTATGATAAAAACGGTTTGATAAATTAAGATATTTTTTGTTTCCTGTCCGTTCTGCCAAATCAATCAACGCTTCCAACATTCCGCCGTGTTCAACCGACAAAATCTTTTGGATCTGCTCATCGTTCAAATCTTTGGTAAATTTATCCGCCCAATCTCCAAGTTTGGCAACAACCTCCAAAGCCTTCTTACTTTTCGCAAACTCATTGGCATTCAACAAACCTTCAAAAAGTTTATGCATCGTATACCAGGGAACCCATGAATCATCAAAATTATGCCGACCTTTAACAACAATATCCCCTTTTGAAAGCCGTGTGAAAATTGCTTTTCCGTTGGGAATTCCGGAAAAATAACCATCCGCATCTTGTTTTTGACATTCAGCCAATTCGTCAACGATATAATTTACTCTCTGCAAAAATCTTTTATCACCCGTCGAAGCGTAATACATCGCAATCGCCGAAAGATAATGTCCAAGTGTGTGCCCCGCAATGCCCTGCGATTCCCAGCCACCGTAGATTTTTCCTTTCGGTTCAAGTCCCGCGTTCTTGCGAAAATTATGTAAAAGTCTGTCAGGGCTGATTTTAAGCAAAACTTCCGCGTCCAATTCCATTGCATGTTTGAAAGGACTGTCGAGTAATTGAACTTGTTCAAGACGAAACGGCAAAGCTTTCGGAATAAATCTCAATTGGGCAAAAACACTTGCTCCATTCAACGAAATAATGAAAAATAAACTTAAAATTTGGTTTAGCTTTTTCATAGTTTTATTTTTGCCCGACTTGAATCTCAATCGTAGCACTTTTTAAATTTGGGGAAGTTGCGGTTAATTTTAATTTCCCTTTATTTGCATTAGCTTTGAGCAGGGCAAAACACATACCTTGAAATGCTCTTCGTTCCGATGCCTGATACGATTCATGGCTGTTAAAATCTGCACTATCAACTGCGACAACATTGCCTGCACCTTCCGCTTTGAAAGTAATCAAATCACTAGCCTCGGGAACAATCGTTCCATTTTCATCTGTCACCGTAACTTGAACAAAAATAACATCATCCCAAATATTTTTGAGGAAATTTTTATTTACCGAAAGTGAGATTTTCGCGGGTTTTCCGGCAGTTTTAAGTTCGTAATTCGCCGCGACTTTTCCACCGTTGGTGCCGACAGCTTTAATTGTTCCTGTTTCAAAATTTACTTTCCAATTGCGCGGGGAATCATCGGCAGGTTTTGTTTTTTTGCCAAGCGATTTGCCATTTAGAAATAGTTCAACTTCTTCGCAATTGCTGTAAATTTCAACATTTTCCTCATGTGCGGTGAGATTTTTCGGAGTCCAATCGGAAAAGAGGACTTGCGGACGGCGTTCTTCAATCGGATTATAGCCGGGATCAGTTGGCAATTTTGGCGTTTGGGCAACGCGCCGCGCTAAATAAACCATCGGTTTTTCGCTCCACCAACTTTGACGCTGAAAAGCTATTGGACGAGGTGTAGCAGTTTTATAGAGTAAGCCCGAATTATAAGAAACAGCCGGCCATTTTGCCGCCTCGCCTAAATAGTCAATTCCGCTCCAGACAAAATGTCCTGCATATTCGGGATTATCACGGACGGCGAGCCATTGACTCAGTTCGTGTGTATTTTCAGTCCCGATAATTTTACGGGTAGGTTTTTGTTTGTGTGCCGCCAAGATTTCTTTTTCGCGGTAATTTTGTCCAACAACATCCAATAAATCGGCTAATCCATTGTCATAATCTTTGCTGACATTTGGACGAAAAAGCCCTTGCGTAACGGGGCGTGTCGGATCGTTTTCGTGAAAAGTTTCGACCAATCCTTTCAAGATCGGAATTGCAATTTCAGGTTTTGGTGTGTCGTGAATTTC
>DAORIL010000898.1:0-2393 GCA_035438525.1 Pyrinomonadaceae bacterium | reverse complement strand
AGCCTCATTGAATTTAGCTGGATCGAGCCCAATTAAGGTCATCCATCCTCATTTCTGACAAAAAAGGACAAAGATTGTGTTGAAATCCGCTCAAAAATAATTTATCTTTGGCGCGTGTCACTCCCACATAATAGAGCCTTCGTTCTTCCTCAATTTCATCGGGTTCATTGCCCGGAAATTCAGAAGCATTAAGCCCTACCAAAAAGACCGCTTCCCATTCACAACCTTTTGAGCCGTGAAGTGTTGTCAAGTCTATTGGTGAAGTAACAGATTTTTCTTCATCAAAAAATTCAAGCAACGCTTTTACTCCCAACGCAGGGTTGGTTAAATTAATTGATTTGGATTTTTCGACCAAGTTACTGATTGTTTGGAGCCGTCTGAAAAACATCACATCTTGCCCAGCTTTGGCAAATGCTGTCTGCATTAATCCGGTGGCGGTTAAGGCTTCCATCAATGCTTCCGAATATTTCCGACTGTTAATTGCCGAAGATATTCTTCTGACCGAAGTAAGCCAATTTGACATTTCTGCGTCTGAAGCTAAAGCTTCAAAAAGATAAATGTCATATTTTTTAGCCACACTATAACTTTTGCGAAGATTTGCCTCATGCTTTTTAGGAACAGCTTTTTCCACCACAGCCTGGTCTATTTCTAAACCAAGTTTCAAAAGATTTCTTACCACTTCCACTTCAGGAAGTTTGGTAAAATTTTCTTCACGGGTGGCAAAGCCTTTACCCTCAAGTTTTTTGCGAAAAGCATTCAAAGGTTCGTTATGGCGAGACAATATTGCAATCTCGGAGATCCCTGACTCTTTGAGTGATTCAATCTTTTTGGTAACCCATTCAACTTCATCCGAAGTCGAATTGGCAACAAAAATAGTTGGTGTTTCCCCTTCGCTCCGCATTGGTTTGATCGCTTTTTCGCTCCGTTCCAGGTTATTGGAAATTACCGAAATAGCGTGACGGACGATTTTTTCTTGGGAACGATAATTCTCTCCCAGGTTAAAAACTTCCGTGCCGGCAAACGTCTGCGGAAAATCAATGAAAATTTTGGGTTCTCCGCCTCTGAAACCATAAATGGCTTGGTCAGGGTCTCCGCAGACCAAAAGGCTTGACGGATAACCGTTGACTTTCCATTGAGATTCTTCGGGGCGGCCAGCCCAAAGTTTAACCAATTTAAGCTGTAAGGGGTTAGTGTCCTGAAACTCGTCAATCATTAAATGATTAAAGCGTTTCGTAGTTTGAAAAATCTTCCCCCCTCCGGCTTGCATTTCTTTTTTCCATTTTGAATAAAAAAGTGTGAGTAAATCCGTAAAATCCATCTGATTTGTGCGTTGACAAAAATTTTGATAATCCTTCCAGACCTTTTTCACTTCTTCTTTATTTTCTTCGGTAAAAGTTTCCGCAAAACGTGACTTAGACCAACTTTCAGGTGATAAGAACAAATTGTTCTTAGCCTTATCAATCGTCGTCATTATCCGCCGACAAAGTTTTTCGTCCGGTATTTTGGACCTAAAAAAATCTTCCTGTTCGTTGGGATTTAAGATGGCGAATTTTATTCCGGCATCTCTGAGCGAAGAATACGCCCATTTATGAAATGTCGAAATATTTATTTTGGAATCTGTCAGTTTCTTGACTCTTTCCGCTAACTCTAAAGTTGACTTCTGAGTAAATGAAACTGCCAGGATTTGACCGGAAGGCACTTTGTTTTCCAAAAGATGCTTGATCCGCGTCGAAATTGTTTTGGTTTTGCCGGAACCCGGTCCGGCATCAACTAAAGCCGGCCCTTGTTTATGTTGAACCGCCCTCAGTTGGGTTGGATTCAAACCCTCTAAGTAGTTCATAAAATAATCTCCTTTGTGTATTGTAATATTTTATCCTTTTGTCAAAGAACTGAATAAAGTTTAACAGTCTTTGTTAAATTATTAAAGACTTTATTAAATTTAATTAGATTATATTGATTTTAGAGATTGTCTATAACCATCGAAATCATTCATTTATAATAAAGTTTATGACAAGTGATGGGTCAAATCCATGACAAGCGACGGTATTAAAAAAAAGGACAAGTGGTGAAACTTGCCCTTTTTCGTCGGAGAATTTGTGAGTAATTGATCCTATTTTAAACGAACATATTCGGTTGTGCCGAAAGCTGTCGGAACCAGCAGAACATCTTTGTCTTTGAGATAAACGATCTTTGAATTATTACTGTTTTGAATAACGAGTCCGTTCTCAGTAATCTCTAACACGGATTTTCTTCCGTTTTGGATCAATAAAAGCTGCTTTTGATTGAGAGGCTCGATCTTGAATTCATTATCCAGTTCCGGGTGCCGCCAAACTCCCAAATAGACCTCAGTTGAATTCCCCTGACACGAAGTAATTAATGTGCTCAAAATGAAG
>DAORIL010000897.1:0-2394 GCA_035438525.1 Pyrinomonadaceae bacterium | reverse complement strand
GTGGTGATGAATATTATGCTGGTTTCCGTAACTGAACGAACTTTTGAAGTCGGTTTAAGAAAGGCACTCGGAGCGACTAAAAAGCAAATTCTTTTACAGTTCTTGATTGAATCATCTTTGCTTTGCATTATGGGCGGAGTTCTCGGTTTGGTGTTAGCTGCCGTGGCAACTCAAGTGGTGGGAGCCTTGCTGCAAATGACCATGACAATCACTTTGTTTTATATGGTTCTCTCGGTTGGGATTTCGAGCTTAATAGGGGTTTTGGCAGGACTTTATCCGGCTTGGAAAGCTTCAAAACTAGACCCGATTGTAGCTTTGACCAAAAATTAGTTTGTTAATTGTAAATTATTAATTGAGCTTCGGTTACAATCCATTTTCAATTATCCACTTTCTATTTTCCATTTTATTTATATGTTATTAACGAGTTCACTACCCAAAGAAGTCCTAAAAATGGCGATCGATAGTATTCGGGAACATAAATTCCGTTCAGCTTTGACCATTCTCGGAATTGTTATCGGATTGATAACCGGTATTGTGGTTTTTTCGATTCTGAACGGAATGCGTCAATCTATCGTTTCGATCATCGAAGAATACGGGACAAATAACATCTACGTTTTTCATCTTTCGACGGGTTTTGGTCCTCCGAATCGTGACGAGCGCAATCGAAAACCGTTGACTGCGG
This sequence comes from Pyrinomonadaceae bacterium, assembly GCA_035438525.1. Taxonomy (GTDB): domain Bacteria; phylum Acidobacteriota; class Blastocatellia; order Pyrinomonadales; family Pyrinomonadaceae; genus JAIBCC01. Next base: position 1,712 of record DAORIL010000897.1, on the reverse strand, counting down.
AAGATGCTGATGCTGTTTTGGCTCAAGCGTCGGCTGTCAAAGATGTGGCTCAGGTTGCCGTAAATATTGGTTCTTGGGGGAGTGGTTTTGACGATAATATGGTTTATGAAGGCAAAAATTATCGTTGGGCTTTGACCGATGGAGTGACTCCAAATTATGCCGAGATTACTAATCTCGTAGTGCGGCAGGGGCGTTGGATTTCCGAAGCAGATGACCAACAACGCCGAAAAGTAATTGTAATTGGCGTTAATGCAGTAGAAGCGTTGTTTCCCGACGAGCAAGACAATGTCGTCGGAAAGTTTGTCCGAATGAATGGCACAAATTGGGAAATCATCGGTGTTATTGAAAAAAGAAAAGCCGGATTTTTTGGGGAAAATGAAGAAGACCGCAAAGTTTTTTTACCATTCCGAACTGCCCGAAAGGAAGCTCCGACCCGTGATGCGGTTTTGCACATTGTTCAAGCTAAAGAAGGACATTTAAAGGACGCTGTTCAGGATATTGAAAATATTTTACGTCAACGTCGCGGCGTTAAATTTGGTGAACAAAATAACTTTGATGTTAAAACTGCTGATAACTTTATCGCACAATTCGACGGAATTCTCGGCGGAGTCGGGGCGGCAGCAATTGCAATTTCGATGTTAGGTTTATTGGTCGGCGGGGTCGGCGTGATGAATATTATGCTGGTGTCAGTCACCGAAAGAACAAAAGAAATAGGCATCCGTAAAGCAATTGGCGCAACTAAAGGAGCAATTGTTCTGCAGTTTTTGCTCGAAGCAATGACGTTAACCTCTTTTGGGGGCCTCATCGGAATTACGATCTCGATTCTGATCAGCAAACTTCTGATGCTTTTGATGCCCTCGCTGCCCGCAATTATCGAATATTGGGCGATTGGTTTTGCTTTCGGACTTTCTGTTTTGATCGGATTGGTTTTTGGAGTTTTCCCGGCACTGAGAGCGTCACGTTTAGACCCGATCGAATGTTTGCGCTACGAATAGCTCGGATTTTATTTATTTCAAAAGACAAAAAAGCGAAAGGAGAACTTTCGCTCTACCTTCCGCGTTCTTCAGTTGTGATTTTATTAATGCGCTGTAATTGAACAATGAACGACATCTCCCCCCGGAACTAGCGGAGCGCGATAATCGCCGTAATTTATTTTTTGATTTTCGGTCGAAAAAGCGTAGATATCAAAGCCGTAAGCATCTAAACAATCGGCTAGCTCTAATGAATTGTCAAGATAGACTGCTTCTACAAATCCACCATCTGCCCGAATTTCAAGTAATCTCTCAATCACTTCCATTGGCGCAAAACATTTAACCGGATCTTTGAATGTAGCCATATAATTGCCTCTTTATAAAAATTGCCTAATAATCAAAACAGGCAAACACTTAGATTACGAAATGTTGAGAAAGGTTGTTTCGGTAAATATGAAAATAAATTATGAAGAAATGCTTAAAATTGCGATTCAAGAAGCCAGGCAAGGATTAGCCGAAGGCGGCATTCCAATCGGTGCTGCGTTGTTCGATAAAGAAGGAAATTGCCTCGGACGCGGACATAATCGGCGTGTTCAGGAAAGCGATCCGAGCGTTCACGGCGAAACGGATGCTTTTCGTAAAGCCGGCAGACAAAAGAGTTATCGAGACAAGATAATGGTCACAACCCTTGCGCCTTGCTGGTATTGTTCGGGACTGATCCGTCAATTTAACATTGGAACT
>DAORIL010000896.1:0-2395 GCA_035438525.1 Pyrinomonadaceae bacterium | reverse complement strand
TCTATTTCAATTGCCGACCAATCAGCAATTGAGGGAAATATAAAGTTAGCAAACGAAAAAGGTTTAGGAATTATTGCCAAACGTCCTGTTGCCAATGTGGTTTGGAAACATCATGAAAAGCCGGAAGATATTTATTTTCACGAATACTGGAACAGAATCAATAAGTTGCAATTTCCTTTTCTGAAAAAAACTTTGGAAGAATCCATTTCGATTGCGTTGCGTTGGACGCTTTCAATTGATGGATTATCTACGGCAATTGTAGGCACGACTAATCAAAATCATTGGGAACAGAACGCGAAAAATATTGGTGAAGGTAAGCTTTCAGACAAGGAATTCAACGAAATCAGAGAATTTTGGAACGAAATTTCAGATGACACCTGGATTCAAAAAACATAATGAACAAAGGGAAGTAGTATGAAGAATAAATTATTTGAAAAGTATAAGATACGCGGAATTGAATTTCGAAATCGGATTTGGGTTTCGCCGATGTGTCAGTATTCAAGCATAGACGGAATGCCCACTGATTGGCATTTGGTTCATCTCGGCAGCCGAGCAGTCGGCGGTGCCGGATTAGTAATTATGGAGGCCACTGCGGTTTCTCCTGAGGGACGAATTTCTCCATCAGATGCAGGGATTTGGTCTGATGAACATGCGGCAGCCTATCAAAAAATTACAAACTTTATCAAATCAAACGGTGCAGTTGCCGGAATTCAAATTGCCCATGCCGGACGAAAAGCTTCAACGGGCGAGCCTTGGAACGGCGGAAAAAAAGTTGATGAGTCAAACGGCGGTTGGCAAACAGTTGCCCCGAGTGCGATTGCCTTTTCTGAGGATTATCCGAACCCTCGTGAAATGACAATTTTGGACATTGAAAAAGCGTCGGAGGATTTTGTAGCAGCGGCAAAACGTGCGGTTCAAGCGGGATTTGAAGTCATTGAAATCCACGCGGCCCACGGGTATCTTTTTCACGAATTTCTTTCCCCGTTATCAAATGTCCGGACGGATGAATACGGCGGAAGTTTAGTAAATAGAACACGTTTTTTAATTCAAACAGCGCAAAAAGTTCGTGAAATTGTCCCCGAGAGTTTACCTGTTTTTGTCCGAATTTCGGCAACTGATTGGATAGAAAACGGTTGGGATCTGGCTGAATGCATTGAGCTTTGTAAAGAATTAAAGAAACTAGGAATTGATTTAATTGACGTTTCAACTGGAGGAAATATCTCTGACGCAAAAATTCCGGTTGGTCCGAATTATCAAGTGCCATTTGCCAAAGAAATCCGCGAAAAAGCCGGAATTGCAACTGGCGCAGTTGGAATGATCACAGATCCGAAACAAGCCGAAGAAATTTTGCAAAAGGATGAGGCGGACGCGATTCTGATTGCCCGTGAATTTTTGCGGGATCCTTATTTTCCTTTCACTGCAGCAAAAGAATTGGGCGAAAATGTCGAATATGTTCCAAAGCAATATGGGCGTGCCATTGACTTAAGAAATCCAAAAAATTAGTCGAAATTAAAAAAGTAAAAAAATTATGAAAGCAATTAGAGTTCACGAATTAGGCGGAGCGGATAAATTAACGATTGAAGAAGTTGAAAAACCGGCACCAAAAGCTGACGAAGTATTAATAAAAGTTAGAGCCGCTGGCATAAACTATGCTGACACTATGATGCGAGCGGGGAATTATCTGACCAAACCTGATTTACCGTTCATACTGGGTTATGAGGTTGCCGGGACGGTTGAAGCAATTGGGGAAAGCGTAACCAATTTGAAAATTGGTCAGCGTGTTTTGGCAACCACAAATAGTGGGGGTTATGCAGAGTTTTCGACTGCAAAAGCTGCAACAGTTATCCCAATTCCGGATGAATTAGGTTTTAACGAATCAACAGCTTTGCTTGTTCAGGGACTAACGGCTTTGGCTTTGTTGAATCTAACCAAAGCAGGCGAATCAATTTTAATTCATGCAGCCGCTGGGGGAGTCGGAACCTTGTTGGTTCAATTAGCTAAATTTAAAGGTTTAAAAGTAATCGGAACGGCTTCAAGCGAGCAAAAATTGCATTTGGTTGCCAATCTCGGGGCTGATTTAGCTATCAATTATTCAGAAGATGATTGGACGGATGATGTTTTGCAAGCAACAGACGGAAAAGGGGTTAATTGGATTATCGAAATGGTTGGTGGTGATATTGTGGCAAAAAACCTAAAAGTATTGGCAAAAAATGGGACGATGTGGATTTACGGTTCAGCCAGCAATCAGGATTTCAAAGTTTCGGTTCTCAGTCTAATGGCAAAAAATCACATCATTCGGGGATATTGGCTGATGAATGAATCAGTTGAAAATCGTATTACTTTTACCAAAGAATTGCTTGAACATATCAAAGCCGGACGATTAAAAATCCAAGTT
>DAORIL010000895.1:0-2397 GCA_035438525.1 Pyrinomonadaceae bacterium | reverse complement strand
AGAAAGTTTTATCCAAACGGTCAACCATATTCGACACGGCAACAATCTGTCTCCGATGGAATTTGACGACAAATTAAATCAAGCGGCGCAATGGTTTGCCGATTTGTTGGCAAAATACGAAGCCGATAGCGCCGGACACGATGCGGTTGCCGCAGGCGGAAGCGAATACGCGAGTATGCAGGATGTCGGACAACGTGCCGCCCATTTCGGCTGGAAAGAAAAAACCGGAGTTGCCGAAGTTGTCGCGGGCAATAATTTGCTCAATCTCCCCCAAGGCGCGATTGGCGGAGGTTTTGCGCTCGATTGGGCATCAAGCACGACACATTATGCGCCATTTTTTGACATCGGCGAACAAAAATTTAATCGGGTTGGATTTGGCATTGCGCCAGCTAAAAACACCAAGGACAAATATTACGCCGTTGCAGTTTTTGGAACGGCTGAATAGCTGAAAACCCGATTTCTAAAACTTAAATAAACAGCATAAAAAATGACAGACGGCATTGCCTGATTTGGTGATGTCAGCAATAAGTGCGTTCTTTTTCAACAAAACAAGGCGCAAGGTAAATTAAACAAACACAAAAATAGTGAGGAGAAAAAACAATGAAATTGAGAAAATTACAATCGATCTTTTTAGCAGTTTTACTGACACTTTTCAGCTTTGGAACAACTTTGGCTTGTGACGGATTGCCCGAACAAGTCACTCAATTTTCCGACGAATTGTCACAAGCGGGTGTGAAAATTGACTGCAAAGTCAATCAAGTTGTTAATTGGGCGGTCAATCACGGTTCGGGCGATCCGTTTAACAATGCTCTTAAAATGTTATCAGGAATCGGCTATCGTCCGGCGCAGGGAGCGCGGTCTTTCGGTCAGGATATGATTGACGCTTACCGCAAAAAGGAAGGCGGAATTCCGAAAGCCTTTGCCGGCTGGAAAGATGCGATGGTCGCGGTTGTTTATCTGCCGAATGACAAACAATACATTCCTCTCAATTATTTTGAAATCAAAAAAAATGCGGTTTCCGAATTTACCGTCAAAATCGAATATGACAAGGACAGTAATTTTTCCGATGCCGATAAACAAAAAATCGAAGAAGCTGTTGGCTGGTGGAAAAGTCAAATCGCTGACAAATTTGAAATTACACTTGAATTTCATCTTGATCCGAGTCTTCCCGCCGGCGGAACAACTTTAGTGGGCGATGTTCCGGGATCGTGTATGGATCACCAACCCGGTTACGCCGAAATTAAATTAAAAGAAGTCAATACTTCGCTGGTCAGTCACGAAATCGGACACGCGCTGGGCATCGGCACAGCCGCCATTTTCAAAAAAGGCAATGTCTGTTCACAAATGGCGGAACTCGCCAAAAGTGTTCCTGATATTAGCGTCAGCAGTGCGCGAATGGAGGGCGATAAATTCTTTGGCAGCATCAGTAAAGGTATTTTGATGGTAGCCGATCAGGACGGTGATTACGGTCACGTCGCCAGTTCGGAAAAAGACGACAACGGAAATCCGTCCGCTGTTCAACCCGGTTTAGGCGGAAAGCCTTCGCAAAAAGACATCCGCATTTTAGAAGATTTGGGCTACGAATTTAAAGGAAACTAACAGGATTGCGGATTGCAGATTTGGGATTGCGGATTGTTTTTAACAATCTCAAATCCGTAACCCCAAATCGAATATATTTCCGCATTTTCCAAAGCAATTAATCAAGGAGAATTATGCAAACGAAAAAAATAATTTTAGTGATGATTTTTACATTTTTGTCGGCACTCGCCGTAAATGTTTCAGCCCAGGATTTAACGGGCAAATGGGAAGGAACTTTGTTGTGGTCGGGTAACGCCGGAGTTAAAGACGAAGTTTATGACTGGGAAGCCGGAAAATGGCAGAACACCACGCGGACTCCGGCTAAATTTTCCTTAGAACTGGAAAAAGGCGATGAGGATAACAAATATCAGGGTTCCTATAACTATTCAAATGGAACTAATTTATTGAAGTTTACTGCAATATTTGAAGATATGATGCTCAAAGGCTCAAGCGGCGCAATTATCAAAGGCGGTCGTCAATGGGGCGGCTATGTCGAGTTGAAATACCGCGAAGAAGACGGCAAAAAATATCTCGAAGGTTCGTGGCGAACGTCCGAAAAAACCAATGTTTGGGAAGGAAGAGTTGCTCTGCGTTTAGAAGACGGAAATTAATCAAGGAAAACTAAGAAGATGAAAAAACTTTTTACTTTAATTTTGTCGGTGTTGGCTTTTTGTCTTTTGTCAGTCAATCTTTTCGCCCAAGACGTAGCGGGAAAATGGGAAGGCACGCTGAACTATAAACAATTCAACGGCGCTTTTGATGCGGTCAGCTACGATTGGGATTTTGAAAAATGGAACACGGTTTTCACCATTTATCAGG
>DAORIL010000894.1:0-2402 GCA_035438525.1 Pyrinomonadaceae bacterium | reverse complement strand
TGTAAATCTCCTTATTCTATAAAGTTTGATTTACACAAAATTTCTTACAGCCCCTGTTATTTGATTAATCGGACTGTGTTTAAACCCAGATGTCACAGTTATTTTTTAAAATCTTACTTTTAAACTGTAGTTCTTCGACCTTGCCTTCGGAAACTCAGGATATAGGATTGATCCAAGGTTGAAAAGCTTTCATTACCAATGCTCACCGGAATGAATTCGGATTATTAAAAGATTGAATATATTGAAGATAAGAATTCAAGGTCGAGGCCAACTCGGCAGCTCCAAAACAACGGAATTTGAATTCCCCGCGAGCATACAAGATCACTATTGTGTCCTTGATAAGCCCTGATTCATGACGGATCTGACGGATTTCGGAGAAATGAATCTTAACCTCCTCGGTATTAGTGTAATATAAAATACTGGCAATACCTGGAATAAAACTAAGCCAATCTCCATCGGTTGTAAGAGTTCCGCTAACCCAGGATCCGCCGTAATGTTTCTTCATAATTGTGTTGGCTAATAAACCGCCAAGTCCGGTAATGAACCCCAAACCGGGTGCTTGAGCCTCACTGGAAAGTGCATCCCCCGACTTTTCAAAAGCTAATTTTTGCATCATATGAACTATTCCTCTTTTAAATTTTCGACATTTTGGAATTGAACACCGTAACGATTTTTCAAATGTTCGGGGCTCATTTCAAAATGCGGGAAATTAAACTGAAGTCGGACAATTTTTTTTCGGAGGATAAAAAAAACTAGTTGGTTTCTATTTTGAGCCTTCCCACTTTTAAACAAACAAATATAAGGTAATTTTAAATTGTAAAGGTTTTTGCCTTTTTCAAAATGCGGCAGGAAACGCATAGTTTGGCTTAATCGTTTAATTTCATTTTGTTGGAAAATAGTAGTCTGTTCTAAGTGTTGAAGATGTGATGGGGATTTGTTTGCTAGAGTTAAGGCTTCGATTTGCTGTATTTCTTTGCGTATCGTCATCAGTATAAATCTCCTTATTATATAAGGTTTGATTTACACAAAATTTCTTACAGCCCCTTTTCTTAATCACCACAAAATGTGCCCGGCAAATTGCCTTTTCTCCGTCAGCCTGTTATTCACGTCCCAGCGCCGCAGTTTAGAACCAAGTATTTGATGACGAACCAAGAATATTAATCAAAAATTTAAATTTTAAGTTCTCAGGGACATTCTTTACAAGCATCATATTAAATAGTGAATCTTATTAAACCAAATGAAAAATGGCGGGTTAGCCCACCATTTTTCACTTTTGAATGATCATCTTATTTATATTTAGTCAATATCAGCCGTTGACCAATCATCAGCCGCCTCCTGATGATGATCGTAGGATTCCATATACACATTTGCCGCGTCGTAATCGCCGTGATTGGCATAATCTATCGCCGTATCATGAGCAATATTGGCTTGGTCTTGCTCGTAATGGGCATAGTTAGCGTTGTATTCGGCATTATAGACATGATCATCAGCAGTGACCGAAGTTTCAACCGGATGGATATCCGGTCCTGTGCCGGTATAAAGGTAGTCGCTCGCGGTCGTCCCGTCCGATGCTTCTAAAATGTTGGTATGACCTTGACTTTGATAGTGAATCGGTTCTACCTGGGGAATGTGGTGGGTCGAACCGACATCTGAAACTTTCGTTAAATGTTCCCCGTCATCTTCAACCCGGTAGGTTCCATCTTGCTGAGTAATATATTCGGTGACGATTTCATTCCCATCGGAATCAGTTTGGGTAATGAACATATGCGAATCTACCACGGTCGGATCATCGGCATGTGCCGTCGTGATAATTTCCGCCTCATATTCTGTTCCATCTGGTCCTTCCATCGTATAAACAGTCTCTGTTTCAGCCACATATTCGTGACCAAATGAATCTATTCCCATAGTTGCATCTTGTTCTTTAATCTCCATTTGTCATATTCTCCTCTTCTGTTTTTTTATCGTTATTTATTTTTTGGTTTTCAACTTTTTTAACCTGTTTCTTCAACACGGTTATTTTTCCGCACTCGGTGTTTGGACATTTGACAGGCAATTCTGTCTTTTTTGCAAAAGCACTGGTTGGAACTTGCATCGGGGTTTGGCAAACCAAACATTTTAATTTGATTGTTTCTTGTTGTTTGGCAAGCAAAAGATTTGGTTTTTTTGGCTCGGATTGTGCTATTGAATGCACGATCATTTTTCGCCAATGATTTAATTCTTTACTTTTGGAAAATTCGGTCAATAATCTCAAACGCGGAATTAAATTGGGGGTCGTTGTCGCACTCAGATCAGATAGTTTGGAAAATTCGTCGCCCTCCGCACCCTGTTGTTTAAGCCACGCTTCGATATTAATTTGGCGAAAAACCACTGACGATTTAAGCGTCCACGTCAATAAAACCCGC
>DAORIL010000893.1:0-2404 GCA_035438525.1 Pyrinomonadaceae bacterium | reverse complement strand
CGGCGTTGATAGACGAGGTTTAGTTAATGAAAACGATGTGGCTCGTTTGATGGAATTTCGACAGGCGCGTGAAAGCATTTTTAAAACAAATCTGGCAAAAGGGAAAATAACCGCTGATAATGTGCGCGGCAAAGACAAGGTCTTTTCAGCTGATAAACTTTTAGATAACAATTTTGAGACCTATTGGGCAGCGGATGATGGAGTTACAAAGGCTTCATTAACCTTGGATTTCGGACGCGAAACGGAATTTAATCAGGTTTTATTGCAAGAAAATATTGCGCTCGGTCAACGGGTGAAAAAGTTTTCGATCCAAATTTGGAACGGACAAGGTTTCGAAACTGTCGCTCAGGCTACGACAATTGGTTACAAAAGAATTATCCGTTTTCCAAAAGTTAAAACCGATAAATTAAAAGTAGTTATCGAAGATTCAAAGGCTTGTCCGACGCTTTCGACGCTGGAAGTTTATAAAGGAGATTTTTAGCCCAAAGTCTTTTTCCGACAATGATCATCTGTTGATATAAAAGCCGCGTCGTGCGCTTATCAGCAGGTTACGTTTGTTATTGTTCTTTACTTTAACCTCTAATTTGTGGAGAGTTCCATCAGCTTTTTCATTTTCATTGAGATAAAATCCCAAGCTGTAGCGCGAGCTGTAAAGATTAATAATTGCTTCAAGCGATGCGCCGAAATCTTCGGCTTTTTCAACTTTGATCGCCACGCCGCCACTTTCTTTCGCTAAATAATTTGCACCTCCGGTCGCACTTGCACCAAAAGCAAAGGCAAGCGGATTAATGATATTGGCAGCAACGGAATAGCTATTCAGCAAATCAAAATTTAACGCGCTAAAGCTGATGTTACTTTTCAATAAACGCTCGGCAAGTTGTTTGCGGTTGCTAAAAGCCATCGTATCGAGCGAATTAACTCCATCGGAAATATAAACGAACGCAATTTCTTGTTCAGGTTTTTCAGCGGCAATTCTTTCGACTTCGGTAATTGCATCGGTCATTGTGCTTTTGTTTATTTGGTCGGGTTTTGGCTTGTTTTGTCCATTTAACACCGCCTTATTAGTGGCTTCCGCGATATTTTCTAAAACTTTTTCCCAATTTCGGGTTGGCGCAAGTAAGAGTTTCGGTTTGCCGACGAACCAATCTTGAGTAGTCATAACGGCAACTTTGTCATTTTCGTTGAGTTTTTCGAGTGTTTCACGGAGTGATTTTCGCGTTTTTGGTTGTTCCAAATATCGCAAGGCTCCGTTTGGAGCAAAATTGAAGTGGAGAATTATAGTCAATGGACAATTCGTTTTGCCATCGAAGGAAAATTCGACAATTTCTCGCGGTTTGTTGTCAACTTTTAATGTAAAATCTTCGCGTCGTAGATCCGAAACAGGTTTTCCCGTTGATTTATCCCGAACCAGAGTTTCGACGAAAACGGCATTTGTTTCTACTGTAATAATCTCATCAGTTTTTTCAGTTTTTTGTCCACTGATAAAAGTTGTGGTAAAAGCCAGCCAGAGCGTTAATTGAATAATTTTTGTTTTATAGTTTTGCATAATAATTTTTTCCTTAAATATTAAATTTCCCGTTTATATCGGGCTTGATAGTTAAAGAATAGCTGTGAAATGAGGCTTTGAAACTGACCAAATCTGACTGAGATTTGACATTTTCCGCCAACCTGTAGAAATTGGTTTACAACAAAATATTTGGTTCAAGGAGTTTGATTTGGAAAGTAAAGTTTCAGTCGGGTTCTTGCGTGATGTAATTTATTTTGCGGCTTCGCGCGGCGTATCATTTACAGAAATTTGCCAGTTTGCCGGCATTTCGCCTGATTTATTGACAAAACCGGATGAAAAAGTCGCCGGACATATTTCGCAAAAAGTTTGGCAAAAAGCGGAAGAACTAACAAGTGATACAGATATTGGTTTGCATCTTGGCGAACAAATTCATCCTTCGACATTGGGTTTGGTTGGTTTTGTGATGCTTAGTTGTGCCAATTTGGGCGAGGCGTTGGAAAAACTGATTCGCTACACCAATCTTTTAACTGATGGAGTCAAAGGGAAATTAGTAAAAAAGGGATTGTTAGCCGAAATTGAGATCGAAATTATTCGTGACCGCCAAAATTATTTGCTCGAAACTCCGCGCCAACCGATGGAAACATCTTTTTCGGCGATTGCGACCATTATGCGAATTTTGGCGGGAAGACCTATTCCGATTCGTGAAATGCAGTTTAGCCATTCGCGCCCGCCTGAGATTTCCGAACATCAGCGTATATTTTCCGCCACAATTCTTTTTTCGCAGTCGTCAGACAAAATGATTTTTGCCGCAGAAGCCTTAAAATATCCGATATTGCTGGCGAATCATGATTTACTTTCCTCGTTTGAAGCCCAGGCTGAAGATAATTTGAATAGACT
>DAORIL010000892.1:0-2408 GCA_035438525.1 Pyrinomonadaceae bacterium | reverse complement strand
ATTTTGTTGATTTTCCTGCTAATCGGTTGTTTTTCCCAGCGAGTTTATCTTCCTCTAAATCAGTTAAATCATTGATTATGCTGACAAATGAAGCTCCGGGCAAAAGTGCAATTAGTAGAAAGGCAACGAATGGAAAGAGACTGATAAAAGGAATTTGAAGTAAAAAAGAAGTTGCATAAATTGTTCCAAACAAAGGTCCGAATTTGGATTCCCACCATTCCGAAGCACGCAATGGAGCAACCTTTGATGTGATTTTATTTAAATTAATCATTACTACAAGTTTTTCACTCGCCACTGTTTTTTAGTTTTCATACTTAAATTTATGTCCATAATCTATTAAAGGTTTTTCAAAATACTCAAATGATAATTGGGCTAAAACAAATGTAATTAATAGAGTTAAGCCAACCTCGACAAACCAAATCATGCCAAATGGCGGTTTAGTTGTAATTCCCATTTGCCAACTAATAAAGAAGTAGATTCCAATGTGAAACAAATAAATGAAGTAAGATAGCTCTCCAAATTTCCGTAGAATTCGATTGCACAAAATCTTATTGATTATTTCTTTTGGTTTGGAAATAACCGCTAAAATCAATAATAAACCATAAATTAGGCTGAGAAATGTAGCTACCAAAATAAACGGATTTTCCTCTAATTTTGGCGAATACTTTAAAACAAGATTACTCAAAATACTCAAACAAATCATTAGTATCAAAAATACTGCAATTAATAACTTCAAACCATATCGTTCCATAAGAATTAATGACTTTGGAAAACGAAGCAATATGGCTATTAAAACGCCTATCATTAACAGGTCAAGACAACTTGGCATTAAGAATTTTGTCGCAAATAGGCTCGATGTTTGATACCAGATAATTGCCCGAAAAATTGTCGCACCACCAAAAAGAGCTAAAATAATACTCGTCAAAAATTTTCGCGGAACAAAACGAATAATAAATGGCAAAGTCAGATAAAATTGTTCTTCCACGGCGAGTGACCAAGTGGGTGCTAAAATTCCAGTGCCGAGGTTTCCATCTCTGACCATCGGAAAATTTTGGGCAAATATGAGATACCATTTACTCGAAAATGTGAAACCGAGCATCCATTCCGGTATTAGGATTAAGTGATACGAGTTTGCGTGAGATAATATATAAAAAATTACAATTAGTCCATAATACAAAGGGAAGATGCGGAAAATTCGACGAACATAAAAAGTTTTGAAGTAATTTGGTGAATCATGATTATCTATTAAAATTCCGCCTATCAAAAAACCTGAAATTACAAAAAATAATGCAACTCCATTTGCCCCATATTTGGAGATTTCTGCCAAGCAATTTATCAACCAATGACTTTGCTCATAATTTATTCCTTCCCCAAACAGATGAAATGCAAGAACTCCCAGAATTGCAATTCCCCGCAATCCGTCAATTTCGGGAATTCGTTTTGGTAAAAAACTGCTGTCTGAGGTTTTACCTGTTAATGTCATTTTATTTCTGTAAATCGCTGCCAATAATTTTCACTAATTCTTCGGTAAATTTGGGTGTATCTTTCGGGTCAAGGTGCGAACCGTCGGGACATTCAAATTGTAGTTGAGGATAGTCCTGAAAATGAATGGTTTTGGCGGTTGTTTTTGTTGCTAACACATCCCAAAAAAGTTTTCGGGGCAGGGCAATTTCATTTAATCTCCCCACTTCTCCGCTAGTCGGAAAATAAACAATAATAACCTTTCCACCTCGAGATTGAATTTTTTTCACATATTCCTCAATTTTATTACTGATTTCTAAAAAAAACTGAGGTTGTGGCGGATCTTTTTGTATTGCCGATTTTAAAGTCTCAATATACGATTGACGTTGCATGTCAATAATGGCATTTTTTTCTTCACGAGTTAAAAATTTATCCATATCAAATATTAAAGAACGATCAAAAAAGGTCGGATGAACATCAGTTATTAGTCTTTCAGCGTTGCGAGACTCAAAAGCCTGACCTGTTACAATGTTTTTGAGAACCTCTGGCGTATTTTTCCCAAGATTTGGATTAGCTACTAAATATCTGCCATAAACTTGCAACCGAAACTCAAAATCGTCACCGGTTTTACTTTCGTGATAAAATTTAATCCAATCTGTAATTTGTTGCGGATAATTTGGATATTTTTCCTTTTGATAAATTAAATAATCGGCAAAATCCGAAATTATTGTTCCCCGAAAGGATTCATCTTCCGCGAAATCCTTTAAAACCGGAATTGGTGATTCTCCAGTAACAGCTAATTGGATTGTTTTATGTCTGGTTAATTCCGTAAATTTTGACTGATTCAGTCCGATTTGCATTCTTGATGAACCAATTAAAACTATTGAGCTTTCGCTTTCACGCGCGACTCGTCGACGATGGAATGACCATAATTTTTCATCGTCGTT
>DAORIL010000891.1:0-2415 GCA_035438525.1 Pyrinomonadaceae bacterium | reverse complement strand
TGTGACTTTTCGATTAGCAGATTCGCTTCCGCAAACGGTTTTGGCAAAATGGCGAATCGAATTAGAAAAAGGCAAACTTACTGACACTGATTTTCGCCGAAGAATTGAGTTTTATCTTGACCAAAATTATGGCTCGTCCGTTTTGAAAAATAAAAAAATCGCTTCGGTTGTGCAGGAAACTTTGCTTAAATTTGATGGTGAAAAATATAAATTGATTGGATGGGTGATAATGCCGAACCACGTTCATTTGTTAATAAAGGTTTTGGCAGAAAACTCTCTTTCGGTTATTATGCACTCAATAAAATCATTTACGGCGCACGAAGCCAATAAAATATTAAACAAGAAAGGTAGATTTTGGAGTAAAGAATATTTTGACCGTTTTATCCGTGATGAAAAGCATTTTTTCCAAACAGTTCGCTACATTGAAATGAATCCTGTCAAAGCAAAACTTTGTCAAGAGCCTTCTGACTGGAAATTTAGCAGTGGATTTTATAAGAAAAAGCCGTAAGACTGGAACGCACGCGCCCTCGCGTGCAACGCCGCAAAGCGGTGTAAAGTGTTTTATTACAATTCAACTTGGACTAAAATTACAGTCTTTAGCGCGGATACGCGCTGGCACGCGAGGGCGCGTGCGTTCCAGTCAAAAACTTATGAAAAATCTAATCTTATTTGTTTTCCTTGTATCAATATCTGTCGTTTCTAATTTTTCGCAAACAATCAACATCGTTCCCAAACCAAAGTCGGTTCAATTAACTCGCGGTTTACCGTTTGAGTTCAATTACAAAACAAAAATAGTTGCATTTGACGAAGGTTCACGCCGTTTAGCCGGATATTTGAATGATTATTTGATGAAAATCTACGGCTTTAAACTCGAATATATTGAAAAACCACGGAAAACTCCAAAGAATTCAATTGTTTTTGACAGACTTTCGGCACAGGGTAATATTCCTTCTGACGAAGCTTACGGTATTTATATTGTCAAAGATGGAGTTAGGATTGGTGCGCGGGGAGATGCAGGAATGTTTTACGGTCTTCAATCCTTTATTCAACTACTCCCCAGTAAAATCGAAAAAGGTAAAGCAAAACTTCCAGCAGTCGAAATTCTCGACCAACCGCGTTTCAAATATCGCGGAATGCACCTCGATGTTGGACGGCATTTTATGCCTATTGATTTTGTCAAAAAATACATTGATCTGTTGTCGCAATACAAATTCAATACATTTCATTGGCATTTAACGGACGATCAAGGCTGGCGCATCGAAATCAAAAAATATCCGAAATTGACCGAAATTGGTTCAAAGCGCAAAGAATCACAACTTGGACCATACACGACAACCTTTAGAGGTGATGGAATTCCCATCGAAGGTTTTTATACCCAGGAACAAATCAAAGATGTTGTCGCTTATGCCAAGGCACGGTTTATTAATGTGATCCCAGAAATCGAGCTTCCCGGACATGCTTCTGCTGCCCTTGCTGCTTATCCCGAACTTGGCTGCAAGCAAAATTACGAATACAAAGTTCAGCAAACCTGGGGAATTTTCAAGGAAGTTTTTTGTCCAACCGAAACTACATTCAAATTTCTCGAAGACGTTTTAACCGAAACAATCGCACTTTTTCCCGATTCGCCTTATATTCACATCGGCGGCGACGAAGTTTTGAAAGATCATTGGAAAGAATCACCCGCAGTTCAGGAATTTATGAAGCGTGAGAATTTGAAGGATGAGCACGAAGTCCAAAGCTATTTCATCCGCCGAATGGAAAAATTCATTAATTCCAAAGGTAAACAAATCATCGGTTGGGACGAAATTTTAGAAGGGGGACTTGCGCCAAATGCGGTTGTCATGTCGTGGCGAGGCGAAAAAGGCGGAATCGAAGCCGCCAAAGCCAAACACGATGTCATTATGACTCCAACCGATTTTATGTATTTTGATTACGGACAAGGCGACCCGAAATTTGAACCGCTCAACATCGGCGGATTTGTTTCGTTGGAAAAAGTCTATTCTTACAATCCCGTTCCCAAAGAATTATCGGCAGACGAAGCGAAATACATTCTTGGGGCACAGGCAAATATTTGGACGGAATATTTGAAAACACCTGAAAGGGTTGAATATATGATGTTGCCGAGGATGTTGGCTTTGTCGGAAGTTGATTGGACAACTTTGGAAAACAAAAATTTTGCAGATTTCAAAAGCCGCTTACCGAATCAATTTGCCCGTCTTGATGCTCAAAAAGTCAATTATCGAATTCCCGCGCCTGACGGATTACAAAATGTTTTATTGACCGATTCGGACAAAGCAAAGATCGAACTTACTGCGCCAACCCCAACTGCTAAAATCTTTTATACTTTGGACGGCAGTGAGCCGACCGAGAAATCTGCCGAATACAAACAGCCGTTTGAGGTTTCACTAAATCAAA
>DAORIL010000890.1:0-2424 GCA_035438525.1 Pyrinomonadaceae bacterium | reverse complement strand
GCAATCGTTTGCCAATCCATTTAGCATAGGCGACCGCATCGTTCCACGAAACCTGAGTTACAGGTTCATTCGGATTTGGTTTTTTGTTGCCGCAATCAGGATTTCGCCAACTAATTTTTTGACATTTTACCCAGCCGCCTTGTTCAACGCTAAAATAGCCTGACCAACCGATTTTTTCGCCTTCAGTAACGTATTTGGTAGCTTCGACAAATTTTTCAAATTCTGCAACCGTAACTTCGTGTTTATCTATCCAAAATGGATTGACCGTAACTTCGTGAATTGGGGCTTCATGCGGCATCCCGTTGTCTGTTCCCATTTTGAATTTTCCACCTTTGAGTAAAATCATATCTTTTGGAGTTTCGCCGGAGCCGTTTTTCACTCGCTCAATGGGAGGAGCATCAACTTTACTGTTTTTTGGTGTTTCTACGGATTTAGATTCGTTTGAAGAATGTAAATTATGGTCATTTTTCAGACTGCACCCAATCATTAAAGCAGAAAAAATAAAGAAAGTTGAAAATAGTATTTTCATTCCATATAAATTACTTTGTTAGAATCGGTTTGGACAACGATTATCTATCAATTTCATACTTTTCATCAAAACAACAGTTTTAGAATAGCATTATAAGTTGACAGTATAAGTCTTTTACATTCTATTCTGACGATAATTATTGGTTGCCAAATTGTGTTTTAGCAACCACTTGCGTTTGCGGTTCAAATTGGTTAGAGTCAAGCAAAGGATCAATAATTTATGAGCGAAAAATATCAATCGGCAGATTTGCTGATGAAACTATATGATTTGCGCCGCGAGGAAAAATTGCGGGCAGCCCGTGAATGGTTTGCTACGTTTTTTCCGAACAGCGCGGAAGAAATTATGCAAACCGTTTTGAACCCCGAAACCTCGGCGAACTATCGAATGGTCGTAAGTTATTGGGATATGGCAGCGAGTTTTGTTAATCATGGTGCAATTGACGAAGAAATGTTTAACGATGCTTCTGGCGAAGGAGTGATGGTTTTTTCACGGATTGAGCCGTTTTTAGAAGATTTGCGGGAAATAACCAAACGCCCTCAAATGTTGGGAAATCTGGAAAAACTCGTGATGCGGATGCCAAACGCTAAGGAGATGCTGGCATCACAGCGCGAAATGATGAAAAAATATATGGAAGCGCGAGCAGCCATGAAAGGATAATGGATAAGGGATGAAGGATGAAAATAAGGCTTTGACACTTGAAATTTCATCCTTCATCCTTCATCCTTCATCATTATCTTTATGAAATTAACTTCAGCCGAATTCACCAAGAGTGCGTTTAATGAATCTCATTGGACAACTGACGGTTTGCCCGAGATATCTTTTTTGGGACGTTCAAATGTTGGTAAATCAAGTCTTCTCAACTCTTTACTGAGCCGGAAAGGATTAGCCCGAACCTCTAATACACCGGGCAGAACACAAAGTATCAACTTTTTTTTAATAAATGAATCTTTTTATTTTACTGATTTGCCGGGATATGGATATGCACGGGTTTCTAAAGTGATGCGTCAGGATTGGGGTAAGATGGCAGAAGAATATCTTTACAAACGACGCGAACTTGTGCTATCAATACAATTAGTTGATTCTCGTCATCTTCCGACACCACTTGACCAACAACTCAACGAATGGCTGAATTTTCATCAAAAAAAACATATAGTGGTAGCAACTAAAGCAGACAAATTATCAAAAAATCAACATAAAAAGAATTTAGAAGCAATTGTAAAGGCTTTGCCTGAGAGCAAAATAATTTCATATTCTTCCATGACGGGAAAAGGTAAGGATTTGGTTTGGCAAGAAATCGAAAATGCTTTATACTCAAAAACTTAATTTTTTAGTTGATTTATTCCCCCTTTCTGAGTAATAATTAACATATCTCAGAAAACTCAAAGTTTTGAGAAAGCTAAGAGGGCTTAGGTCAGTTAGCACCCCTGTGAAACTTTCCATATTTTCTCCACGAGAAAAAAGCGATTCAATTATTAGTAATGATGGCTTTATATCGTGCCTATTATAAACTTAATTTTTAGCAATAGATTTTATAGATAAAAAAAGTTTTTCCAATTACATCAAACGGATAAATTACAATGGCAACTAAGACAACTCGTAGTAAGACTACAAAAAAGAGCAGCCCAGTAGAAAACGGGACGGCTGTGGCAGAAGTTTCGGAAGTAGTTGAAAACACTAACGGAACTACCGAAACTAAAGTCAAAGAATCTGCAAAAGCAAATGATTCCGGCGAAACCTTAAATTTGGCAGACCTGAAAGATATGTCAATTTCGGAATTGACAGGCATTGCCAAAGGACTTGAGATCGAAGGCGCGACCGGAATGAGAAAACAAGAATTGATTTTCAAAGTTCTGGCGGCACAAACCGAAAAAAGCGGTTTAATTTTCTCCGAAGGC
>DAORIL010000889.1:0-2426 GCA_035438525.1 Pyrinomonadaceae bacterium | reverse complement strand
GTAAGATTGCCAACAATTTTATATAATTGAACTGACTTTCTTCTCCGGCTGGTGCATTCAGCCACATTGAATTTATTGCGAAAAAACAAATCAACGAGGCTAAATCGAAAATCCTTTCAAGTCCCAGAGTGACAAGGGCTGCACTTGGGCGAACCCGTTTATCACGCATCGGCAGCCACATCGGACGAACGATTTCACCTGCACGACCAACAAAAAAGACGGCTGAAAATCCAACTGTAGTAGTTGCAAATAGCTCTTTTAAGGAAGTTTCCGTTATTGGTTCAAGCAAAACCTGCCAACGTTTGGCTCTTAACAAATAACCTAAACAAATAATTAAAACTGCTGCTATCAAATAATAAGGATTTGCCCGCTGCAGACTTTGGCTGACTTGGTCCCAATTTAGATTTCTTCCGAAAAACCAAAATATAAAGATTGCAAATAAAACTAAAAGAATAAATTTAAGATTTTTACGCAAATTGTCTTCCCCGACCCAAAAATAAATACAATGTTTATTAAAATTGTGTTAATTTTCAATAAAGACACAAGATACAGTATTTTATTGAAAAACTAAAATTCAAATTATATCAAATCAATTGGAACTTTTTGAAAGATGCCTTCGTAAGAAAAAAATGACAAGGTTAGATTTATCGCCTTGTTGCTTTGAGCGAAAAGCATTGCTTTTTGGAGATTACTTAACTTGGAAGCAGTTAAAGCATTGGCAACTGTGAATGGCGCAGAACTTGTAAGGCGTTGTCGGACAGGTGACGGATCAGCTTGGGAAGAGATAGTAACTACCTTTTCGCGGCGTATTTTTAACCTTGCCTACCGTTTTACGTCGAGTGTTGAGGCGGCAGAGGATTTGACACAGGAAGTCTTTATCCGCATTTATCGAACGCTTGACCAATACGATGCCAAACAGGGTGACTTATCGAACTGGTTGATGCGATTGGCGCGAAATTTGATTATTGATGATTATCGTCATCGCCAACGCAACCCCCAAGATACCTATGCCGAAGATGTCGAAGAACATTCGTTTCATCTAAAAGCGGTTGGTGGTTCGATGCAAAAGGAAATGGAACGTCGGGAAATGGCACGACAGGTCCAAGAGGGAATTGACAAACTGCCACCTGATTTACGAACGTGCGTAATCTTGCGTGATATAGAAGAACTGAGTTATTTGGAAATCGTCGAATTATTAAAGATCCCCGAAGGCACAGTAAAATCACGCATTAATCGCGGTCGGATCGAATTAGCCAAGATTTTACGCCGAATGCGTGTCGTAAATATGTGAGCAGTAGCGCAAAAATAATGAAGATAAACTGTCTAGTTGAGAAAGATTTTGAAAAGATTTGATATTTTGACAATTTTCCAAGATTAAAGACCATTTTAAGACCCGGGTTGTTAGCAAAATGCGTTTACTCTGGTGGAATATTTTTATATTTTGGAAAATTAAAAGTTAAGTGTTATGAATTATGAAAACGAAAATATTATCAACTGTTCCCATTTTGAGGATAAATTAACCGATTATTTGGATAACACGCTTGATAAGCAAACCAGAAAAGCTGTAGCCGAACACGCTTTGCGTTGTCCGTTGTGTCATTCACTTTTGAATGAAGTAAAACAAGCTTTAAAAGTTTGTCATGAAATTGCTGTTCCGAAAGCTCCATTGACTCGGCTTGAGGCTCGAATTCTAACTATGACAATGCCGGAAACGGCAATGATTTGCGATGAGTTTGAAAATTCGTTGACCGATTATTTAGATGGGTTTTTACCGGCTTCGTTTTTCCATCGTTGGGAGCGTCACGCAGTTTTGTGTGAAAACTGCACTGATTTACCGGGCGAAGTTGTTCGCTCAATTGCTGCTTGCTACACCTATAAAGCTGATGAACTCCCTTTACCGGAAGGTTTGCATGAAAGGATTATGCAAACTACTTTTGGTGCCGAAAAAATCAAAATCCAAAAGATTTCGTGGAAAGAACAATTTTCAAATTGGGCAGGCGGTTGGAGAATTCCAATTTCGATCCCGCAGCTTGCGCCAGTGGCGATGATGTTAATGTTAGCCTTTTTTGTGTTTACCCAAACCGTTTCTGCCGATGGCACGATTAGCGGTATGTATCAAAAGGGAGTGGAATTAGCTGAGCAAACTTATAAAGAGAGTGCAAATATTTGGAAAACTGAACAACCACAAAATAATCAAGAACCAATTGCGAACGAGGGGAATTAACAGATGAATTGTGCCTATCATTCAATCAATACGGCAGTGGTAAATTGTAACGGTTGCGGAAAGCCTTTGTGTCCAGCTTGTGATCACCGAATTAAGGGGTTTCCATACTGTCAGGATTGTATTGTTGCCGGGGTTGAAATGCTTCGTAATCGTGGAAATGGTGCATCCTACGTTCCTTTAGTCAAAAAACAAACTTCACCTT
>DAORIL010000888.1:0-2426 GCA_035438525.1 Pyrinomonadaceae bacterium | reverse complement strand
AATAAATCCGACCATTGCTGCAAACCACCCGCCCGATCACGTTAAAAGGCTAAAACATACAACCGCCCGCGAAAAACCGGAAATCGTCAGGCTCGAATAAAAATCAAAAGCTAAAGAATTTTTCTAAGTTTAATTTCAAAACATGAAGCAGGAGTTTCCCGAGATTCCTGCTTTTAGCCAAAGGATCTTATGAAACGAATTAAATGTTTTTTACTTGAACCAACCGAAAAGACAATTCCGCGTGAAGTCTTTAATGATGACGGAAAAAAGATCGCGGATACTGAAGATACCGTTTGGCGGCGAACTGATACCGGAGAAGAATTTCGCCTTCAGGAAAGACCGGTCGGTGCGATGTGGTTTGCGCCCTGGTATGACGGAGCTTATTGTCAGCCTCAGTTGGATCACGTTTTGGTAGTTCACACACCCGGCGGCGTTTGGGTTGTTGACTCGCAAGCTTCAAACTGCACCATGCCGGAAGATCACAAACAGGAAAATCATCATTGCTGGATCATCGAAGGTCAGCTTCCAAATATCACCGTCAGCAAAAATGGAAAGACCTGCGGTGCCGGAGCCGGTTCAATTCAGTGCGGAAATTATCACGGATTTTTACGAAATGGCTATTTGGAGGAATGCTAAATGTTTAATTTAATACCAGCTTTTATTTTTTCAATTTTATCTAATCTTTGGAATTTTTTCCGCTCATTTAGTCCCCGTGTCCAGGTTGCCATCGTTTTATTTGTCCTAATCGCAATCCTTGTCATTTCTGCCGTCGGCTATCATTTCTATTCGATCAATAAACTTCAGACCGTCATTGAATCGCAAAAGGAAGGCATCGCCATCAAAGACCAGCGCGAGATCGATCAAGCTAAAGAAACGGTCAGTAATTCGGAAGCTGAAGCCAATAAAACCATCCAAACCGATTCCAATAAATTCTCGAAATCGCCTGAAGAATTAACTAACAAATTTTGCAGTTATTACTGCGATAAATTGCACGTTTTGGACAGCTCATGCGTCGAGTGGGCAAGGAAAAATAATAAAGTATGCAATTAAAAAAACACTTATTGGTAGCGATTTTTATTCAGTTTATCTTGGTTTGCTCAGTATTTGCCCAATCTGAAGCCGATATTGCCAACCAACGTCTTGATAAAACTTTAA
The DNA here is from genome assembly GCA_035438525.1 of Pyrinomonadaceae bacterium. GTDB lineage: Bacteria > Acidobacteriota > Blastocatellia > Pyrinomonadales > Pyrinomonadaceae > JAIBCC01. The sequence continues at coordinate 1,271 of DAORIL010000888.1, read as the reverse complement.
CTTTACTTCAGCAGCGCGATCAGGAAATTGCCGATCTGAAAAAATTGGTCATCAAGCTCGAAGAATCGAAATTAACTCCGTGCGTGGTCGCAATTAATTCATTTTCGGATTCATATCTGAAACTTCCGTTGCCGTCAGCTGATAACTCGAATGCGGAAAATAAGGAAATTATTAAACTTCGGAAACAAATGTCTGAAATTTGGAAAAAATCGGTTCAGGCTCAATGCAACTGGAAAGATTCTCCGAAATGGTATCTCGAAATTTTGAAATATTCGCCGATAGCGTTAGCAATTTTATTGAAATAAGCAATTATCAAGGGGAAATTATGAAAAAGGAGAATATTATGCAGGAATTCCCACACGCATCGACCTGGTATGAAACGATTGCCGGTTATTGGGGCTGGGTTGTCGGTTTTTTGGCAGCTGTCGGCTTTATTTGGAAAGCTACCCGAAACACCAAAAAGGAAGCTAAACCCTTATTTCAAGCCATCAAGCGATTTATTGATGTGACCAGTGTAGTTCAGGTTTTAACTGAAACTGTCAATAAACGCTTCGACGCTCTCGATGCCAACCGGAAAAATGATCTTTTGTTGATCGAAACATTGATCTCGGAAAATTATTTTTTGCAAAGTCAAATTACTACCATTACTGATATGATGCAAACCCCGCAGTGGCGTGCAGACGAAAAAGGTAATTGTATTGATGCTAATGAAGCCTTTTGTGATCTGGTCGGCAGAACCTTCGAAGAATTGGAAGGCGATGGATGGGCAAGTATTTTTCCCCAAAAAATGCGGGAATCCGATATGGCTGCCTGGGATCGTTCGATCACTAAAAAAGCAAAATTCTTTCGCATTGTTTTTATCAAAACTGCCAACGATAAACTAACCAAAGTCAAAATGCGAGCTACGCCGCTTTTTGATAAAAAAGGGAATTTCAAGATCTATTTGTGCAGTTTGATCGTTGTCGGAGAGGTTTAATGCGTCCACGTCCACCCAAAAAGATTTTAGACACAATTCAGACGGCATTTCTTCCGGCCCCGGAGCTGGAGCAGTTCGTCAAAGAATCCTTTTTGAATGAAGATTCCAAACTTTACAACTATGATCACCGGCATTTACGGCAAGCCCGGATCGGTTATTTATGGACCAACGCCGCCAATTCACGGCAAATGCGGAAAGTCGTCGGAACTGCCGAAATTCCGAAGCCGTCGCCGATCATGACAATCTGGCAAAAGGAACGTTACTGGTTCCAGATGCGGCAATGGTTCGGTGCGGT
>DAORIL010000887.1:0-2426 GCA_035438525.1 Pyrinomonadaceae bacterium | reverse complement strand
TCAAATACGAAGTCGAAAATCATACCGAACAAAATCTTTATTTATGGGACGGAATGATTGATTATTCTGGCGCAGAAAAAGGAATCGACCACGATTCAGCGTATGTTTTTTTTGAAGAGCCAAAAACTTTGCGCGTGATGCGAGCGGTGCTTCCATTACCAAAATCATTTTCTGTCGGTAAAAAAGAAATTCCTTTTGCCCGTGCTCTTGCGCCGTTGAGCAAATTAACCGGTAAAATTACCCTCAAGCATCCAATTAAAGAATACAGTCCATATTACGAACCAATGACTGAAGAAAATCAAAAGGCAGAAAAATTTTCGGAAATCAGATTATTAATTGGTTGGACTCGCCCCAGAACCGGAATGACTATTACCGAACGACAAGTTGGGGGTGAAAAAGTTTTTGCACTTCGGGGAGGATGGCAGCCGCCATATCAGGAAATTCTCGAAGAATTTCTCTCAGTTCCCGGAGATTTATTGACTTATTCAACTCCATTTGAAAGAATGCTACCATTGAAATAAGGAGAAAGTTTTATGCCAAAAGGACCAGCCGCCAGAATGGGCGTTGACACATCTGCACATCCTTTACCGCCAACTTTAACTCCGGGTCCCGGAAGTCTGAATGTGATGATTGGCTTTGCTCCGGCATGGCGCGGAATGCCTTTAGCCGCTGTTGCTGCACTACAAGTCGCAAAAAAAGCGGCAGATACTGCTATTCAAGTCGCTGAAGCCGCGACTAAAGCCGCCGCCGGAACTCCGGGCGCCCCTGCCGCACTTGCTGCAGAACAAGCCGCTAAAGCTGCCGCATTATCTGCAATGAGCAGTGCAATTACAGGAGCTTCAGGCGGCGCAGATATAAATATGTGTGCAGTGCCATCGCCCGTTCCGCCGCACGGTCCCGGAGTTGTCATCTCAGGTTCACCAACCGTGATGATCAATAATTTGCCTGCTTCACGCTTAGGCGATGATATTTTAGAAGCCATTGGTCCGCCAAATAAAATCACTAAAGGCGAAGTGACTGTTATCATTGGTGATGGCTAAAGAATGGAGTCCTTAGTCTTAAGCCGTAAAAACCTTAACCATCAATAATTTAGGACTTAGTGTTGTAAATACAATATTTAATTAACCGAGAAGACTTAAGACCAGATTAAACAAAACGTGACAAAAATAATTCCTCCAAATTCAACTATCGGCGTTTTCGGAAGCGGACAGCTCGGACGAATGTTTGCGATCGAAGCTCGTCAATTAGGTTATCGGGTCGCTACCTTTTCACCTGAATCCGACACACCAACCGGACAAGTTGCCGACATCGAGATTTCCGCCAATTATGAAGATTTAGAGGCCGTTGCCAAGTTTGCAAAAACGGTTGATGTCGTTACTTTTGAATTTGAGAATGTCCCGTCTGTCTGTATTGAAACCGCTTCGCAATTTGTTCAGGTTCATCCCAAAGGCGAAGTCCTTTACATCACCCAAAATCGTCTGCGTGAAAAGACTTTTTTGGCTGACAACGGTTTCCCGGTTACGCCTTTTAAACACATCAAAACTTTGCAAGACTTTGAAAACGTTACGTTTCCTGCTGTTTTAAAAACCGCCGGATTCGGTTATGACGGCAAAGGTCAAACCAAATTAAAATCTGCGGCTGATGTAGAAAGCGCATTTGCAAACTTAAACAATCAAGAGGCAGTTCTCGAATCTTTTGTCGATTTTGAAAAAGAGGTTTCGGTTGTTTGTGCACGTGATGCAAAAGGTGATTTTGCTCATTTCGGCGTAATCGAAAATGCTCACGCCAATCATATTTTGGATGTCAGTTTCGCACCTGCCATTGTTTCAAACAGAACATTTAACGAGGCGGTTGAAATTACGCGTAATATTGCTGAAAAATTTGGCTATGTCGGAACAATGTGCGTCGAATTTTTTGTCACCAAAGATGAGAAATTGTTAGTCAATGAAATTGCCCCGCGTCCGCATAATTCGGGACATTTGACAATCGATGCCTGTGTTACTAATCAATTTGAACAACAAGTTCGGGCAGTTTGCGGACTTCCGCTTGGCTCAACTGATTATCTGAAACCTGCTGCAATGGCAAATCTTTTAGGTGAGGTCTGGCAAAAAGGTGAACCGAATTGGGCAAAGGCATTAGAGATCTCAAAGGTAAAATTACACCTTTACGGTAAAGCCGAAGCTAGAGCAGGACGAAAGATGGGACATCTCACCTCATTAGCCGAATCTGTGGAAAAAGCGGTGGAAAATGTCAGAACGGCAAAGGATATTTTGATTAAACCAGAGGTCAAAAGTTTGCCGGTCTAAATCTGGAGTAAAACCTCGTCAAATCAAACCTTTTGTTCACTTTGTGCAACATCAATCAATCTTAAAAAAAAACTTGCCTTAAACCCTAATTGGGGGTAGTATAGCCTTGTATTCCATTTT
>DAORIL010000886.1:0-2428 GCA_035438525.1 Pyrinomonadaceae bacterium | reverse complement strand
CGGTCAATCTCTTTTTACGCGGTCTGAAGCCCGACCAACCGCCCGTTTCAACCAATCAGATTCCAAATACGGAGGTAATTCATCAAAATATGAGCAATCATCAATCAAACAAAAACACACAAAAACGAGAGAACGGATTAAGTTCCTACTCGGAAGCTAAAACATTTGAAGAGGCATTACAAATGTTTAATCGGGAAACGCCGTCAGGCTTGATCTTGGACATTCCGAGACGCAATTCCAAAGGCGACGATTATATTGAGTGGCACACGGTCGCAGAAATCTTAGATATTGTCTTTCCACGCTGGACGCACTCGATCAAGGAAATAAAACAGATCGAAAAGTTTGTCTCGGTGACCGTTGTCATCACTATTGACGGCGTTTCACGCGAAGGACTGGGGACAGGTGAAGCGACGAGCGAACAGGGCATTAAAAAGGCGGAACACGACGCACTGAAACGAGCTGCCGTTAAATTCGGAATTGCCCGCGATTTACGAGTCAAAGATGAAGACAGTCATCCGGCTTTCAAAAATCAGAATAATCAGAATAACCGGAATAACCGGAATAACAATTCCTCGAACAGTTACCAAGGTAATAATTCCAACCGGAATCAGGCAAACAATTCTGCCAGCCAAAATAATTTTCCGTCAAATGTTTCGCAGATCAATCCAAAACTGGCAACAAATGATCAGCTTCAGGAACTGGTCAAACTGCAAAGGGAGATCAATACCCAGTTCGATAAAAAACTTTTTGCGCCGGATGAATTCATGAACCGTTTCAAAACCACCGCTGGCGGGCAGGGAGTTCCGCGAACGGTGACACGGCAGCAAGTGGAAGAAGTGACCAGAGATTTTCAAATGATCAAACAGTCTTGTCTCAAAGAAGCAGCTAAACTGCAAGAAAAAGCCGGTTAGTTTTAATTAAGTGAACTTTGGCGAGGCTGGCAGTCACCGGGCGCGGGAAGCTGTCAGCCTCTTTTTAATTTTTGAGCGCGATGCGATTTTGTTTGTAATAATCATACTGAGGTAATAGTAGCAGGTTAAGAGCCTGTATTGAAATAAGTTAAAGGATAATTCGGCGGACAAATATATACTTTTGCAAGGTTCTGGTAAGATATAAATCCCCCCGAAATACAATGATTTCTTGCGGCTCTAACCATGAACTAAAAAATCATGCGTCACAAGCAATAATTCGTTGAAACCAATATGAGGACTTATGTGTGTGAAAATTAATCAAAATATATCGAAAAACTCAAAACCGTCGAAAGTATCAGCCACGAACGTCATCCTGGAACTGGATGTGCGTGCTTTTTCGGAAACAACTTATGAATTATTCAAAGAATTCTTTGATGGATTCCCGTCAGTTTATCTTTCCACTGATTTTCAAACGAGAATTCTGCAATTGGAAAAGTATCGGGGTATCAAAATTCAGGAACTAACAGATTTGGAACTGAAAAAATTTCAATATATTTCGCTGATTGATTCGGCGGATCAAAATAATTTAAAGCCGGCGACCGTGTATTTTAAAAACTCTCGCTACTGGGATCAGATTGTCAGAGTTGTCAATTTGGCAGTCACCCGGCAGATCCTCGATGAAAATACTGAAGAAAAGCTCAGTCAGGCTTTAAGTGCAGCAATTATTGACAGTCACGCATAAAAAATCGGCTTAAATAAGCCGATTTTTTAATTCAGGTCACCAAAGGCGAGACAACTAAGGGTTAATTTGATTATAAAACGTGGCGAAATTGCAGAAAAATTATCATTTGGAAGATATTGGAGGGGGGCTACGCACTCCAATCTTGGATGGCAATGACCTGACCGCGCTTTTATTTTTATACTAAATTTGCCAAGATATTACAAGTTCTTTTTTACTTTGCTAAACTCTTTTACAATTCTTTATTACATTTGATTAGATTTTGATTTTGATAACTCTTGTATTTCAGCTAACATAAGGAAATTAAATGATAATTATTTCAGAGGAAATAATATGCCGAGTAATAACAAATCAAAGAAAGATTCAAATATTGTCGTAAATTATTTATATCGGGATGCGGAAAATTGGAAAAAATCAAATTGCATCATTTTCACAAATTTTGAGAAGATGACAATACCCGAAATAGAGTCGCGGCTCACTAAAACCTTATTTCAGGGTGATGGATTTATCGCCGAACAGGTCGATTTTCCAAAACTTAATCCATACGGCGATAATTGGGGAGAAGACGATCATTGCTGGCATGAATTGTCCGGCGTTGAGGATACATCTGAAGAAGCGGACGATGAATTATGCCGCAGTATAACTGAATTATTGGTCAGTTTTGAAAATGCCGCGAAAATCGGCTGGAATATTTATTAAAGAATTTGAGCCAACTTCTCAATTGGTTGGTAAGATAATTCCGGCTTTATACTTTAAAGGTTAGAAGAGCAGTCTCTAA
>DAORIL010000885.1:0-2436 GCA_035438525.1 Pyrinomonadaceae bacterium | reverse complement strand
AACGATTTTACTTCGCTCTTGATGAAATCTTCTAAAGTATCAAGTTTTTTGCGGGTTTCGTCACGCATATCGGCAACATCTTTGATCAAACGTTCTTCGAGCCGGGAAAATCTACGGTCAAAATCACGTGCTTGCGAGCCAAACAGAATATCTCTAATTTTGTCTATGTTTCCATCTTCCTGAGTGTCGGAAGGGGCATTTTTCTTTATTTCAGCTTTCATATCAAATCTCCAGCATTTATCAGATGTGAAACTTTTGTTTTGAGTTCAGTGAACTCGTGCAGAATCAGTTTAATAACTTTTTCTATTTTGATTAAATCTTTTTTTTCAACCTCGTTTTCCAGTTCTTTAAATCGTTCAAACAAATTATGGATTCCAATATTACCACTACTTCCTTTCAAAGAGTGGGCTTTATTTTTAACTGCTTCAAAGTCTCTTTTTTCAAAGACTTTTTGCAGTGCTTCAAGCTCTGTTTCAGCGTGGCTTAAATAAATTTGCATCATCTCTTTGACGAAATCTTTTTCGCCGCGAGATTCGATTTCTACGAAGTTTTGTAAAATTTTTACATCAAGAAACTGAGCAAAAGGATGTTGAACGACATCTCCTTTTACGTTCAGCTTTGGGGGGGGCAGTTTGTATTGCAGATGCTTATTGAGCGTTTCAGCCAAAACTTCAAATTTTATTGGTTTAGCCAAATAATCGTCCATTCCGGACTGGAAGCAGCTTTCGCGCTCTTCAGCCGTGACGCTCGCCGTCATCGCTATAATCTTAATATGTTTTTTATCATTTTCAAACTGCCGAATGTGTTTGGTCGCTTCAAAACCATCCATTTCCGGCATTCGGCAATCCATCAAGATCAAATCATAGTCTTTTTTTTCTAAAATCTTGAGGGCTTCCAGACCGTTTTGAGCGATATCTCCCTTAATTCCAAGTTGATGCAATTTACCCAGAGCAACTTCCTGATTGATAGGATTGTCCTCAACGACCAATATTTTAGGCCTGTTTTTTTTCAATGAGCGTGAAATTTTTGACTGAATTTTAAGATCACGCGACAAACTTGCTTCAGCATTCCACAGCTCCAGCACATCAAATTTTGCGGTGAACCAAAAAGTAGCGCCTTTGCCAACTTCGCTTTCGAGACCTATTTCGCCGCCCATCATTTGCACCAATTCTTTAGAAATAGCTAATCCTAAACCGGTTCCGCCAAATTGCCGGGTAGTTGAAATATCGCCCTGCATAAAAGGTTCAAAGATCTTTGCTTGATTTTCTTTTTCGATGCCGCGCCCCGTATCAGTTACTTCAAAACGAAAAAGTCCGTCGGTTTGTAACTTTAGTTTGACCCAAACTTTGCCGTCTTTGGTAAATTTAATCGCATTGCTGACCAGATTGTTCAAAACTTGCCGTAAACGTCCGGCATCACCGCTGACAGCAGTCATAATTTCTTTTTCAATTTCGGATTTTAATTGAACTTGTTTTTTTACTGCCTGCGGTTCAAAGAGTTGAATGGTTTCTGCGATAATTTTAGCCAAATCAAAATCTATCAGTTCAAGTTCCAGCTTTTTAGCTTCGATCTTTGAAAAATCCAAAATATCATTAACAATTCCGAGCAACAGATCGCTGCTTGATTTCAAGGTTTCGATATACTTGGTTTGTTCGGCAGTGAGCTGAGTCTGGGCAAGTAAGTCAGTAATTCCAACAATCCCATTAAGCGGAGTGCGGATCTCGTGACTCATATTGGCGAGAAAACTAGCTTTAATACGAGCTGCTTCAAGTGCAGCATCACGGGCTTTAGCGACAGCCTCTTCAAGATCAAGCCGTTCGGAAATATCTTGAAATGTGACAACGGCAGCCACAATCTCCTCATTTTCCCTGATAGGAACACAAATATATTCTACTAAAAAACTGGTTCCGTTCCGGCGATAGAATGTTTCTGTATTGACATGAGTTGCTTCGCCTTCGATCAAGGCAAATTGGACAGGGCAAACAATGGCTTCGTCTTCGGACTGATCATAGTCCGGTTCAAGTCCAAATAAAACTTCGTATCTTTGTCGGGTTAAGTCATCAATTTCCCAGCCTAACATTCGGGCAGCCGCAGGATTTGCAAAGGAGATAAAATTTTCTTTATTAACGACGCAGATGCCCTCGTTAATTGATTGCACAATTTGATTTTGCCAATTTTTACCTTCGATTTTAGGGGCATAGCTTTTCATAAAGAAAGAATCAACTGCTTGGATTATAACGGTTTAGAGCAAAAAAGGCGAGACACTAAATGTCTCGCCCCGTTGAGGCTCAGTCTCAAAGGGTCCTTCTAAGACTGAGCAGCGGTCTGTGGGCTACCCCCGTCCCCACTTCTCCGCATCCGATAAAAAAAGAACAGGTTTTTCAACCTGTATTCATAGTTTGGCAGACTGCCCCCAATCTCTTAAAAACTATAAAT
>DAORIL010000884.1:0-2446 GCA_035438525.1 Pyrinomonadaceae bacterium | reverse complement strand
ACTCGCTCTTTTCTGCTTCTGCTTCGTCTCTTGCAACGGCAACGGCTTCGGCCTCTTCGGCGGCTACTGCTGCTGCCTCAGCAGCTACTGCGGCATCGGCTGCGTCTTGAACCGTTTTAGCGTTATAAATTTTTTCGTCTTCACTTGAAATTCGGAGCAAATCAGCATGCAGCAAACGACCTTTTAATGGATCAATTTGACGAGCTTGGAAAATTACATTACTAACTCCAACACCATCAATATCTAACGAAAATACAGTTCTGCCTCCAGACGAAGAACGTAAAACCGCAGCTAAATCCTTCAAATCAGCGGAAACGGAAACTGTTTCACCTCCACCACCATAAACTGTAGCGGGAACTTTGCCAGCAACACGCAAACGACGAGCGAAACCTTTTCCGCTGTTTTCTCTTTTTTCAGCTTTTATTACAACTTTTTCAGACATAATTTTAATTCGTCCTTTTTAACCTCAGGTTTTCAAGTTTTTTAGTTTATTGGTTGCTAGAATTTGAAAAAAATTCTTAGCCTAACCATTTAACTTCTACTAAACTTAAAACTTTAAATAAACAATGATGAAACGCTCGTTTCATCGTGAATAGATTTGATGGCTCTGGCTAGCATTTTTGCCACACTCAGAACTACAATTCGTCCCTCTGCTTCGAGTTTTTTTCCTTCTTCGCTTTGTGGAATAGTGTTGGTCACTACAACTTTTTGCAGATAGGAATTTCTAATATTTTCAATAGCCTTTCCGGACAACACTGCGTGACTAAAGGCAGCCATCACACTTCTGGCTCCTGCTTTATGGAGTGCTTCGGCAACTTTGCAAATCGTGCCGCCGGTATCGCACATATCATCAATTATCAAACAATTTTTATCTTTAACATCACCGACAATATTCATTACTTCGGCAACATTGGCTTTTTCACGACGTTTATCGCACAGAGCAAGTCCGGCGTCCAATCGTTTGGCGTATGCCCTCGCCCGCTCCGCTCCGCCAGTATCAGGCGAAACCACGATCATATCTTCAATTGGATTTTCCTGAAAATAATTAACCATCACCGGAGCGGCGTATAAATGGTCAACCGGAATATCAAAAAATCCTTGAATTTGGGCGGCATGTAAATCGATTGTCAAAATTCTTTCGGCACCCGCTGTGGTTATCAAATTTGCCACCAATTTGGCGGCAATTGGAACACGGGGTCGATCTTTTTTATCAGAACGTGCGTAACCAAAATATGGAATAACAGCCGTCACTCTTTCTGCAGATGCCCGATTAAAGGTATCCAGCATTATCAGAAGTTCCATTAAATGCTTGTCACTCGGGGGACAGGTCGGCTGAATAATAAAAACATCGGCTCCGCGAACATTTTCACCAATTTGGAAATTAAATTCTCCGTCAGAAAAACTTCCGGTGTTGGCTTGCCCCAAGTCACAACTTAAATGGGTGCAAATTTCCTCGGCTAACTCCGGATAAGCATTTCCCGAAAAGACTTTGATATTACCTGTTACGCTCATTTTTTAGGTGGTTATAAACAAATTGACGAGCAACTTTTAGACAAAGTTACCCGTCAATTTCATAAAGAAAGATGGCTGGGGCGGGAGGACTCGAACCTACGAATGCCGGATCCAAAAACCGGTGCCTTACCACTTGGCTACGCCCCAACAAAAACAATTTTAATAGAAACTAATCGGAAACAACTTCTAAAACATTTTTCAATGCCTCGCGGTATTCACTCCGCGAAATAGTTGCTACGGCAAACATTCGCCAATTTTCTTCTTCTTTTAAGGCTTTAAGTGTCGCTTGCCGTGTCTCTTCGTTTTCAAAGATACCAAAAATACTTGCTCCGCTTCCTGACATTAAAGCTACTTTTGCACCAAAAGAAATTAATCTATCTTTTGTTCGCTTTAACTCAGGTTCAATTTCAAAAATAACAGACTCAAAATCGTTTTTCGGAGTTATTTGCTGCGAACTGAATTTGTTAGCTTCGTTACAGCAAAGTTTGAGAATACTTTTTGGAGAAATGTTTGTCAAGCGCGGGGCATCAAATTTAGCAAATGCCATTGAAGTTGGAACACTAATTTGAGGAGTTACAATTATCAAATATTTTTCAGTAACATCTTCAAATTCAGTAATTTCCGTTCCCCGACCGATTCCAACCGCCGTTCCGCCATAGAAAAAAAATGGAACATCAGATCCTAAAATTTTACCGACTTCCACCAATTCAGAAAAGCTGATTTTCAGATTCCAAAGTTTTAATAATCCCAGTAGGGCAATTGCGCAATCCGCTGAACCGCCACCGAATCCACCCGGTGAAGGAATATTTTTTTCAAGGTGAATTTCTGCCCCATGTTTAATTCCAAAATTTTCCTGAAGAACCTGAACAGCACGAATTATTAAATTCTGGTCATCTATTGGAATGTTAAGATCGTTACAAGTGAAACGAAGGTC
>DAORIL010000883.1:0-2446 GCA_035438525.1 Pyrinomonadaceae bacterium | reverse complement strand
CTTTGATAACATCGTTAACATCTTTATCTTGAGCATTTGCCAAACAATTAAACAACGCTAAAGTCAATAAAATCAGTAAAATCTGCAGTTTTTTGCTTAACATATTGAAAAGACTTCCATTTTATATAGATTTAAGACGCTTTGTCTGATAAATTAGTCGAAAAAATATGGATATATTTTCATTTACAACTAAAACGAATATTGAATTAGATAATCCGATAGACGGAAATCTCGGCGAAATAGTTATCAAAGAAAAATATGAAACGGCAGAGATCGTGATTTTAGGTTGTCCGCCTGATGTTTCCACAAAACAAACCGGAGAAAAATTACAAGCACCTGACAAAATCCGGCAGGAATTTTACAAATTTACAGATTTTGGGATCAATCGCAGGATTTTTGATTTAGGAAACCTTAATCCTCAGCCTGATTTAGATTCAACCTTTGAGGTGCAAAATCGAATTATTTCCCAAGCCATCACTGACCGAAAAAAGATCATTATGCTTGGCGGCAATTTGACTTATCCAAATGGAAAGGCAATGGCGCAAGCCTTTGGTGAAGAATGGTTAGCGACCAATGTCAGTTCGCAATTTTCCAAACCACTTCAACAATTATTACAAGACAATTCTCTGAAAGCTGAGTATTTTTATGAAGTCGGTTTTCAAAATCATCTCAACTCAAAACAGGATTTTTTCCGTTTGGAAAACTTAGGCGTAAATTTGATAAGTTTTGAGCAATTACGTTCTCAGGAAACGGTCGATGTTCGTCCCCGTGAAATGATGCGCGAAAAATTTATTCATCACACCACCACACTGAGCACAATGTTCAGTTTTGATTTGCATTCGGTTTGTGCCGCTGATGCTCCCGGAACAAATGCTCCAAGTCCGATCGGTTTACGGGCGGGAGAATTTCTGAAATTGGTTGAATTTGCCAGGAGTTTAGTTAATACCAAAGTCATTGAATTTACGGGAATTGATCTTAACTCGGATATTGATAGTCGAACAGCACAATTAGTAGCAATTGCTTTGCACCGGATTTGTTCAAACTAGAAAAGCCCTAATAAATATTTTTTAACTACAAAATATTGGGTTAATTGACTATTTAAGGCTAAACATTCATTTAAAACAAAAAAAGCAGGGCAAATCGCTCTGCTTTTAATTTGATTATTTTGAATTCTATTCGAACAGACCATCAACGATTTTCATTTTCAAAACAATGTTTTTAACTTTCCCCTTGCTTGAACCATAAACTTTTACTTTCCAATCACCCGAAATTTGAAAGTCTGTAGCTTTTACCTGATACGAAATTTTCATCCTTTGGCTTTCACTAACTCCAATAATGATCGAATCGCGTGAATAACCGGTGTCGGCAGCTAGTTTGGTATTGCCTTTGTAAAGTTCAAATTTCAATTTATAATTTTCCAAAGTTATTTCGTCCGTATCCCAATTTGCTTGGATGGTCAAATTTCCGGTAAACGGCATATTGATTGTTTTGGTTGCTGAATCCGATTGGACTAATCCAAATTTGGTTGGTGCAGAGATTGTGGTAGTATTAGAACCAGTTGTAAAAAATTCAACTGTTCCCCGAACCGATTGGCTAACCTCCTCATTTGCAGAAGCTTCCAAATTTCTCATTTCTGCTTTCCAGGTGCGAACAGCGTTCCCGCCACCGGCAGCCGGTAAACTAAGTTCAAGAGTTTCTTCAGTTGCGCCGATTGAGCGAATTAATGTTTTGGTTTCCCCATTTGGCGAAATAAGTTGGAACCGAATTTGTCTTTCAGCAAAATTATTGTCCGAACCGTCACGGCGAACTTTGAAACGAACAGTAATTGGTAATGCGTTATGAATTAAAACACCTGCTTGGGTATTAGCAGAAAATCCGCCTTGCAAAACCATATTGCGGGTTTCTGAAGCAAAAGTTGATAAAATGGATGTAACGATTATAAGTCCGACGATAAATAAAGATTTTAAGTTGTTCATTTTTTTGTTTCTCCTTTTTTCGGCTTTGGATAAGCGTAAAACTTGATCGCTTATCTCCTGCTCTCATTGGTAACTGGCTAGAAATAAAAAAATGTGTCGAAAAAAATTATATTTTTTTTGAGGAATTCTATAACCCCCTACAAATACAATAATTAAAAAAACAAAAGCCGTAGCTCAAAAACTACGGCAACTGTATTTTGATAATTAAATAAGGGTTTTGATTAATCAGAAAACATTGATTTTATTCTAAACGCCAACCATCCCAATCCAATAGCACCTAAAAAACATAACAAGCCAATTGCATAAACAAATTCGGATTTGTTGTAATAATGGTGATTTGGAGAATCCGAAGGGTATTTCATTTCCCCGCGCTCGGTTTCAATTTGCTTTTCACGCAAATAGGCTAAATATCTTTCAGGTTGAACTTTACCAACTGCATCAGCATTTTCACGATCATTGGTCAAAGTTGG
>DAORIL010000882.1:0-2449 GCA_035438525.1 Pyrinomonadaceae bacterium | reverse complement strand
TCATTTAGATATGTTTCAGCCGAATCATGCAAAAGACCTGCCAAAGAAAGAATTGGGTTCCGGTAGGTTTCCCACAAAAACCGGCTGATCAAAAGTGAATGCTCGGCAACTGAATAAAATTCAGAGACCGCCCCATTAAATCGAACTTTCATAGCCAAATGATGGGCAATATCCCGAATATCAATCACTTCCCGCTCCGGGAAAAGCGGGAATAGTTTTTTGCCCGTAAAGGTTTGAATCCACGAATCTGGCGGAACTTCTCGTTGCAGTAAATAGTTATACATATTTTCTATCAATTAATAATCGACGTTTTTAATGGGTTTACGAAGTTTGTAGCGTTTCAGAATAGGATCGAGCCAAGCCGGTAATTTATCCTGAGCTAAAGCCGATTTTAATTCTTCGCATTTGGCTTTAAATAGAGTCAAGATGTTTTCTGAAGGGGCTGTGCCGCCTTCGATGCCAAGCTGTCCAGCACAAATCTGTAAAGCAAAACTGAGTGATGGATTATGAACAACGGCTTCGTTGAAGCCTCCGGCAACATGAAGCCAAGCCAGCAGCTCGCAGGCATATTCGTCGGTATAAAATCCGGTGCCGAAATATGTCCTTAACAATTTGTTGAGATCGGCACCTTCTTTGAATAATTCATTCTCGCTCATACTTCCACTATTTTATCTGGCACAAGCTGTTCCCGCTGAAAATCTTGATTTGTTATTCAGCCAGATAACCGCATTCGTCGCAGCCATTACTCTCGGTATAACCCTTGGTTTCGCATTCGGGACATTTCGTCGGTTTGGTGGATTTTTTAACTGTCAAAATCGGGTAATCTGCAGCGATAAATTCATAAGATTTATCTTTCAAAACGATGGTGTCGGTAATCTTAAATTGAATTCTGAGTAGTTGGATCAGAAAGTCTTCAAAGGACTCGACACAATGAAATGGAATTATTCTTATGAAATGTGAACGATAGCCTGTTTCGCTGATCGGATTCGGTGCATCGGACCGGAATTCAATGTGATGCGCCGGAAAAACGGTGCGAGTTCCTGTCCGGTCAAAGAAGTTCGGGTTATAGGAAAAATTGATCTCGGATACTTGCCCGTTTTCTTTAATGATTGAGAAACTGCCCGTTGTAATTTGGGTGAACCGTTTATCGGTTTTAAGATATTCCTGCTCACAAACGAGCGTCTGAAATGCCGAGACCAGACTGTGCCATTGGTTGATATATGAATTATCCCCCTGGGCATTACTCTTTCTTAATTGGGCTTTAACGTGCTTTTTATCAATCTGATCAATTTCTTCAAGTGTTTTCCCTTTGAACATAAAAGCCAGTGGATGTGATTTCGTTAGTTCCAATTGTGCTTTGGAAACAAAGCTCGGAACAAACTCGGCATCTTCCTCATCATTTGAAAAAACAACTGTTTGCTGTTCGCTTGGCTGTAAATTATCGAATAAACCTAATTGCATATTTTTTACCTCGTCTATCGAACCGAATTAACTTCTTGCTCGTAATTTTTTATTTTTTTCCTTCATCGCTTCTGTTTGGCAGTTTTTATGCCGGCAGGTGTTGAGCCTTAAAATCTCCCCGTTCGGAAATTTAAAAGCCAAGCTAAAGCTGGTATATGTAAAATTACTGTTAAAATGAAAGCCGGTTTCGACATTTTTTAAGACCAGAAACATATTATTTCTCCAAAAGTTAAATTAATTTTTGCGGGGTTCGATCAACTTTGTTAATTATAAGCAAAAGAAAGGATTACCGCTGAAATTGCCGTAATCCCAAACTTGTCTAAATCTTTCGACTTTTTACTTTCTGATTTTGATGATGACGGTTTCGACATTTGTGCCAGAAGTCTTGAAAGAACCTGCCGGAACTTCGATGATCGCAGCGCGTTTTTCTTCGAGCCATGCCCGGAAAGCGGTTTCCGTTTTTTTCTTGGAAACGCGAAAATGAGTGGAAGCAACGCTGACCAAAACACCTTTTTCATTGAGGCATTCATACATTTTGCGGATATGGATAATATCCTGATTGCCGGAAAACGGCGGGTTGGCAATTATTCGGTCAAAAGTCGTTCCGCAAGATAAGAAATCTGCGCCAAGCAAATTGAATTCAGGTATCAGTTCCAGCTCGCGGCGATTTCCTTCATCGAATTCGTAGCCGAAAACCTTAACTGGTGTCGGTAAAGCACGTCTGATCGCGCGAACGATCTGCCCGTCGCCCGCCTCGGGTTCAAGGATGGTCTGAGCGGCAAATTCATCAAGTTCCGCCAGTGCGACCAAATCATCCGCAAGCGCATCGGGAGTCGGGAAAAATTGGGTGACCTTTTGCAGATTGGTCTTTTGCAAATTAAGCAAGAGGTCATAAACTTCCACGCCGGGACGCTTGAAGACAAATCCGTTTTCGGCATATTTCCCGCCCGCTTTGACCAGAACTTTTTTGACCGCATTAAAATCCTGA